>NZ_JBCOCI010000001.1:360011-409829 GCF_040929485.1 Phocaeicola sp. RTP21198st1_B8_RTP21198_201120
TTTTTAGGCTTGATGCTCATCAGCAGTTGTTTAAGGCGGGCGCGTTCTTCGCTCGATTTAATTTTTTGTGATACCGAAACCTTGTCGTTGAAAGGGATTAATACCAAATAACGTCCGGCGAATGACAATTCGCAGGTTAGTCTGGGCCCCTTGGTCGAGATAGGTTCCTTTACAATCTGCACAATAACTTCCTGACCTTGCTGGAGGGTGGTTGAAACCGTCCCTTCCTTTTCGATATCAGGCAGCATAGTAGCTTTTGTGATGGGAAAAAGTTTTTTACGGTCGCTTAAAACTTGCTTCAGATACTTCTGATAAGAATGAAATTGAGGACCTAGGTCTAGATAATGAAGAAAAGCATCTTTTTCAAAGCCGACATCCACGAAACAGGCATTAAGGCCGGGCATCAGTTTCTTTACCCGTCCCAAATACATATTTCCCACATTGAAGGAAGCACTTCTCCCTTCTTTCTGAAATTCCACCAACGCTTTATCTTCAAGGAGTGCGATGGAAATCTCTTTGGGTTGTACGTCTACTACTAGTTCGCTTGTCACTTTTGTATTCTTAAATTGTTCACTTTCCTCATTAAACAAAGAACAAACCCGAAAGACTTTTGTTGCTTTGCAAGGTTTGTTCTTTATTTGTCGTCACAGACAGACTACAAATTATTTTTTGCTTTTATGTCTGTTCTTTCTTAGTCTTTTTTTACGCTTGTGAGTAGACATTTTGTGTCTTTTCTTCTTCTTTCCGCTTGGCATAGCTTCAAATTTTATGGGTTAATACTCTTGTTTATTATTTCTTTACTGATAATGTAAATGTCTTAGCTGGTTTAAATGCCGGAATATTGTGCTCCGGAATAATGATTGTAGTGTTCTTTGAAATATTGCGAGCAGTCTTCTGAGCTCTTTTCTTTACTACAAAACTTCCAAAACCACGCAGGTACACATTTTCCTCTTTAGACAATGAATCCTTTACTGTATCCATGAAAGCCTCAAGTGTGGTTAACACTGTCACCTTGTCAATACCGGTATTTTTCGTAATTTCGTTTACGATATCTGCTTTAGTCATTTCGCTAAATAATTATTGTTATACTTATATCTTAATTTTTTGGACTGCAAATATATAGCTTTTCTCCCTCTTTAAGAAATATATTCAGAATAAATTTCCTAAAAAAAGCATCTTCTTCCATTTTCTTGGTTTACTTTTGCGGAAATATTGCATAGAATGTACTTTTATATAATACTGATATGGAGAATTTTAGCAGAAAATTGATAGATTGGTACAGGGAAAACGGACGTGATTTGCCGTGGAGAAGGACAAAAAATCCTTATTTGATATGGATTTCGGAGATTATTCTACAACAAACCCGTGTGGCTCAGGGATATGATTACTATCAACGTTTCGTAACTCGTTTTCCTGATGTGTTCGCACTGGCTGCAGCCGATGAGGATGAGGTGATGAAATATTGGCAGGGGCTGGGGTACTATTCTCGTGCGAGAAATTTGCATGCTGCGGCCAGAAGGATGGCAGAGGCAGGAGGGTTTCCTGTAACATACGCCGGGGTGCGTGCTTTGAAAGGAGTGGGGGAATATACGGCGGCGGCTATTTGTTCATTTGCTTACGATATGCCATACGCTGTGGTGGATGGTAATGTGTACCGGGTACTGTCCCGCTGGTTGGGCATTGATACTCCCATTGATTCGACGGAAGGAAAGAAACTGTTTGTCCGGATTGCCGATGAGTTGCTGGACTGTGAGTGTCCCGGTCTCTATAACCAGGCTATCATGGATTTTGGAGCTTTGCAGTGTACTCCGGTGGCGCCCGACTGCCTGTTTTGTCCGCTAAGCGATTCTTGTGTGGCGCGCCTGAAGGGGATTGCCAGCTCTTTGCCTGTGAAGCAACATAAAATCAAGGTGACCAATCGTTATTTTAATTATATATATGTACGCATGGGCGCGTATACCTTTATACATAAGCGCAGCGGAAATGATATATGGAAAAATTTGTATGAACCGCCTTTGGTAGAAACAGATCGTGAATGGACGGAAGAGGAACTGTATGCATCGCCACAGTTTCGCGGGATGCTGTCTGGGGGAGAGGAGCCCATAGTGCGGCTGGTGCGGAAAGGGGTGAAGCACGTGTTGTCCCACCGGGTGATTTACGCAAATTTTTATGAAGTGATTCTCCCTGAGAATTCGGCTTCTTTTGCGAAGTATCAGAGAATAAGCGTGGAAGATTTGCATAAATTTGCCGTATCGCGTTTGGTGAATCAGTTTTTTTCGCTAATTTTGGAGCCTAATAATTAAAAAGGAATAATAGAATGTCAGTAAATAAAGTCATTTTGATTGGAAATGTAGGAAAGGACCCTGATGTGAGATATTTGGATACCGGCATTGCCGTTGCCACTTTCTCGTTGGCTACCACCGATCGTGCCTATACGTTGCAGAATGGAACACAGGTTCCCGAACGTACGGAATGGCATAATATCGTGTTATGGAGAGGGCTGGCTCAAACTGCGGAAAAATATGTCCGTAAGGGCGACAAACTCTACATAGAAGGAAAAATCCGTAGCCGTTCATACGATGATCAGAATGGTATAAAACGCACCATTGTCGAGATTTTTGCTGATAATATGGAGATGTTGACCCCGCGTAACGCCTCACAGCAACCGGGTACGGGATATGTGCAGGCACAAGCGGTATCCCGGCAGCAGATGTCTGCACAAGTAGCTCCGCAACAACAGCAAACTTCGGATAATAGCCTGACAGACGATTTACCTTTTTAAGTAAGAGAACTTGATGTTTAACTAAAACCAGATTCCTTGGACCCTGACTCGTATTTATGCCGCTTGGCGGATTTATTTGACGGTGTAACCGTAACGGCTCCTACCATAGGAGCCATCATAGCTATCTTATTAGCTGTTTTATTGTTGTATGCCTCAGGCTTTGTGTCTGCTTCGGAAATAGCTTTCTTTTCCCTTTCACCTGTTGATTTAAGTGAGATAGAGGAAGGAAAACATACTTCGGACAGGCGTATCAGCGCCCTGCTGAATGATTCCGAACGCTTGTTAGCGACTATTCTTATCTCTAATAATTTTGTCAATGTAACCATTATCATGCTGTGCAATTATTTTTTTGCCAGCACCATACACTTTGGAAATTCCGTGATTCTGGAATTCCTGCTAATAACGGTTGTCCTTACTTTTCTGCTATTGCTTTTCGGTGAAATCATGCCTAAAATTTATTCGGCACAGAACACGTTGAAGTTTTGCCGTAAGGCAGCTCCTGCCATTTCTTTTTTAAAGAAATTCTTTTCACCTTTGTCGGCATTGCTGGTCCGTTCTTCCTTTTTGGTGAACAGATGTGTGGCAAAAAGGAATTATAATATTTCTGTCGACGAGCTTTCACAGGCTTTGGAATTGACGGACAAGAGTGAGATTTCAGAGGAAAGCAATATTCTAGAAGGTATTATCCGTTTTGGTGAGGAAACGGCCAAGGAAGTGATGACTTCCCGGCTGGATATGGTGGACTTGGAAATCAATACCCCTTATTCCGAAGTGTTGAAATGCATTGTGGAAAATGCCTATTCCCGTATTCCGGTATATGCCGAATCGCGGGATAATATAAAGGGGATTCTTTACATAAAGGATTTGCTTCCTCATTTGGGCAAAGGCGACAACTTTCGTTGGCAAACATTGGTCCGTCCCGCTTACTTTGTGCCTGAAACAAAGATGATTGATGACCTTTTGCGTGATTTTCAGGCAAACAAGATCCATATTGCCATTGTTGTCGATGAGTTTGGAGGTACTTCGGGTATTGTTACAATGGAGGATATCATCGAGGAGATTGTGGGAGAGATTAATGATGAATACGATGATGAAGAGCGTACGTATGTGAAACTGAATGACCGTACCTATATATTCGAGGCAAAAACCTTACTGTCCGATTTTTATAAAATTATGAAAGCTGATCCCGCTCTTTTCGAGAAAGTGGAAGGAGATGCGGACACTTTGGCCGGTTTGTTGCTGGAAATAAAAGGGGAGTTTCCTGTATTGCACGAGCGGTTGGATTACGGGAATTATCATTTTGAGGTACTTGAAATGAATACGCGCCGCATTTTGAAAGTAAAAGTTATCATTGACCCTTCCCACTCCATGGAAATGGAAGAAGGAAAGAAATAGATTTTATCATGCCTTTATACCGTACTTATAGCGAAGGGGAATTTCTGCTTGGAATATGGAAGTCTGATGAAACAACGGAACAACTGCTGGCATCATTGGAGCATAAAGACTGGTATAGGGAGAAACTGGCTGTTTTTTCCGAAAGACGGAAGCATGAATGGTTGTCGGTACGTGTGCTGCTGAAGGCTTTGTGTGGAGAAGAAAAGGAGATAGCTTATTACTCTTCGGGAAGGCCTTATCTAAAGGATGGAAGCCGGTATATCAGCATCTCGCATACTCGCGGTTATGTAGCGGTGGCACTTCATTCTTCCTGTGAGGTGGGAATGGATATAGAGCAGTATGGAACCAGAGTGCGGAAAGTAGCTTCCCGTTTTATTCGTTCCGATGAAGAGTCCGCAATGATGGAAGGAGATGAAGTTTATGCTTTGTTGCTCCATTGGTCGGCCAAGGAGGCACTGTTCAAACTGATGGGAGTAGAGGAGGTGGATTTCATTCGTCATCTTCGTATTTTTCCTTTCAGCCTGTCGGAAGAGGGGGAGTTCGAGGCATGCGAATATCGTACAGGCCGGCAGGGACGTTACCGGGTCCGTTATGTCACTCATCCCGATTTTGTATTGACTTGGATTATAAAATAATGCTCAGGCGAATCACTTCGGCTGAGCATTCCAAATAAACTTGGCAGAGTTTACTTTAAAATAAATGTTCTTTTTACCTGATACTCTTTTCCGGACAGTGAAACGGAGAAAATAGCGGATGTGATTAAAGGCATCCCTTACGTTCAGTGTTCCAAGCTCTTTCCTCGAAAGCTTCAGATTTGATAAATGCACAGGCAGGTCTTCTGACTCGTTTCCGCTATAAGCACCTTCCCGGAAATTATCCCAGTGGTTATTGGCATTTTGCTTATGCGTTTAGTGAAACATACAGCAGCGGGACTGTTCAGGATTCTCACCTTGATTCCCTTTTAATCATTCACCTCGGAGGGGAGATAAATGAACCGATGCACCGCAAAGATACAGTTTATATTTAAGAAAACAATTATCTTTCTTTATTTTTTAGAGCCTGTTTAAATTTTGAAGAAAATTTAGAAACAGGTGCTTGTCATCTTCTCATTCTTTACTCAGTGTAAATATGAATTCCAGACCTCCACCGGGGGTGTTCTTGGCGAAAATGGTTCCTCCATGCAGAATGACAGCGTTTTTCACAATGGCCAGTCCCAGGCCTGTGCCGCCCAGTTTGCGTGAACGTCCTTTGTCCACCCGGTAGAAACGCTCGAACAAACGGCTTAGATGTTCGGGATCTACTCCTACGCCTGTGTCCGAGAAACTGAAATAGTAAAAACGTTCGTCTTCACGGAAACAGCGGATGGTTACGGAAATATGACTTCCTGCGTATGCAATGGCGTTGTCCGTCAGATTCCGGAAGATGGAATATAGCAGGGAAGAATTGCCTTGTACGGTCAGTCTTTCAGGCAGCATATTGTGGGCAGTGATCTGCTTTTCTTCCAGTTCCAAAGTTACTTCGTTCAGGATATTCCGCATCATGGTGGTGAGGTTTACCGGTTCTGTCTCGATCATGTTCGGAGCTTCTTCCATGCGGGTAAGTACGGAGATATCCCGTAACAGATGTGCCAGCCGGTTACTTTGTGCATAGCTTCTCTCCAAAAAAGCATTGATTTTCTCACGGGGCAGGGTAGGGTTGTTTACTATGGTTTCCAGATATCCCTGTATGCTGCTTACAGGGGTTTTCAATTCGTGGGCAATGTTCTGTGTCAGCTGTTTTTTCAGAAGTGCTTGCTCCTTTTCCTGAGTGATGTCATTGATGGAGATTTCAAAGCTGTCATCTTGAAAGATAATGCACTCCACGGCAAAGATACGTCCGTTTTTGTCTATGTTTAATGACATCCGTTTCTCTCCTTTGCCGATACTGCGTTCCTTGTTTTTTGTAATGAAACGGGTGATGGGCTGCAATTCGGGGATGGAGAAGATTTCTTCCGTAGAACTCAGATTTTTGTCTGAGATAAGGTTGGCATATTGTGTGAACAGGTTATTTACCAGAATCTCTTCTTTGCGGTGGTTGAATACGCCTAAACCTTCGTGCGAGATTTGGAGATGGGTGATCAGTTTCTCGCGTTCGATATATAAATCTTCTTTTGCCTGATGCAGACGTTTGTAAATTTGGATGATATGTTGGGATATCTCGCCCAGTTCGTTTTTGGGAAAGGTATCCTGCATATCAGTGTCTATCGGTTCATTGCGGTCGGCTTTCATGGCGAATTGTTGCAATTTGGTGATAGACATTCCCAATTTATGTGTGAACCGGTAGAATATAATTATTAATATCAGGCTGATTATCAGTGTAAACCATACATAATGGGAGTCTGCTTTCAAGTGTCTCATCAGACTGACATTATAGGGAAGGGCCGAACGAATGATATAGTCCAGGTTAGGATAATACTTGGCCGAATAGAAAAATTCACCGCCCAGGCTTTCCGATTGTCTGTTAATGGAATAGCCGCTGCCATAAGTGATGGCTTCTTTTATTTCCTGACGGTTATGGTGGTTCTCGAAGTGGCTGGGATCTTTTTCCAGATTGTCATAAATTACAGTACCATTCTTGTTGATCAGTGTCACACGTAGATCTTCAAAGGTGTGTTCGCATACATAGTCGTCCAATTGTTGAATATTCAGCGTATCCCTGCCACGGAGAAAATCATTCAGGCGGTCGTTGTAATTCTGGAGTTGTGTGTTCAGCAGCTCTATTTTGTATTCCTTCTCCCTGCGATATTGGAATGCCATGAAACAGATGGCGAATGCTATGAATAAGGAGATTACCGACAAGAATAGTTTCTTGTTGAATGACAGGACGTGGCTGGATAATTCAATAGTCATGGAAAGGTACAGGTTAGGTTATTCGCATTCAAAACAGTATCCGTATCCTAGGCGGGTGACGATGCATTTTCCGTATTCGCCTATTTTCTTACGCAGGCGAGTAATGTTGACGTCAATGGTACGGTCCAGCACATAGACTTCCTCTTGCCATACTTTAGCCAGAATATCTTCGCGTGAGAATACGCGGCCTTTGTTTTGTAACAACAGCAACAGGATTTCGAATTCTTTTTTTGTCAGGGAAATTTCTATACCGTCTATGCTGACTTTCTTCTTGGTGATGTCGACTAAAAGCCCTTTGTATTGCAATTGTTCCTGCACTTCTTTTCCCTGTGTGGGACTGGTACGTCGAAGGACAGCCTTGACGCGTGCTATAACTTCGCGCAGTGAAAATGGCTTCGAGATATAGTCGTCGGCTCCTAGGTTGAATCCTGTCACAGTATCGTTTTCAGTATCTTTAGCAGTGATGAATATAATGGGAATAGAAGCGGTAGCTTTATTCTTTTTCAGCATGTTCGCCATTTTGAATCCTGAAATTTCTCCCATCATCACATCCAGCAACAGCAAGTCGTATTGGGTCAGTTCCATCTTCAGGGCTTCTTCGGCGGAGTTTGCTGTATCCACAAAATACCCTTCGTTTTCTAAATTGAATTTAAGAATCTCGCATAGATCTTCTTCATCGTCAACTACTAAAATGCGGTAATCGTTCATATATCCATCTTTTTAATACTACAAAACTAATCTTTTCTGATCAGCATTGCAAAGATGGAGCATTTTTATTACTATTTGATGAAACAAATATTACAAAAAGATTACATGTTATAAAATCGTTAAGTTTTCATTGCAGATTACACCATTTTAATGATTCTGTAATCATCCCGCCGGATAATAATTGGAACGCAATAAATTATGATTTCGTAAACTCTCCGGCTACTGGAATACTCATTTGGTAACGTATTTCTCTTTCACTTTTTCCGTGTCCCAAAAGGAACATCAGTTTGGTTAGAACGGATTCCACCGTACTGTCGTAGCCGCTGATGACCCCTGCGTCCAGCAGATGGAGTCCGGTTTCATATCTTCCCATTTCCACTGTTCCGGTAGAGCATTGGGAGATGTTGACAATGATGATTCCCCGTGAAGTGGCATCCCTTAGAAGTTCGATGAACCATGGCTTTTGCGGAGCGTTGCCCGAACCGTAGGTTTTTAATACCACTGCGCGTAATCCCGGTGTATGCAGGATATTGCTGATCATGTTTTCCTGGATGCCCGGGAAAAGGGTCAGTATAATTACATTGGTATCATAAAGATAGTGTGGTTTTAATGGCAGATTGGGATCGGCTTTGTGAATACGGTCATATTCATATTTTATGTGGATGCCTGCTGTCGCCAGCGAAGGGAAATTGTATGAACGGAACGCATTGAAATTCTCCGCATTTATTTTTGTGGTACGGTTTCCGCGCAACAGATGGTTTTCGAAGAAGATGCATACTTCGGGTACAATAGCAGTGCCGTTCGGATGTTTGGCAGCGGCTATTTCTATGGAAGTGATCAGATTTTCCTTTCCATCGGTGCGCAACATGCCGATGGGCAGCTGGCTGCCAGTCAGGATAACCGGCTTGCTCAGGTTTTCCAGCATGAAGCTGAGCGCTGAAGCGGTGTATGCCATGGTGTCTGTACCGTGCAGAATGACGAACCCGTCAAAATTATCATAATTGTATTTGATGATCTTGACTAACTTGGCCCACAAGGCAGGTTCCATATCCGAAGAGTCAATGGGGGGATTGAATTGGTAAGAGGAGATGCGATAGTTGAACCGCTTCAATTCGGGGACATTGTCTTGTAACTGGTCGAAATTAAAGGCTTCTAGTGCACCTGTCTCAGGATTTTCAATCATGCCGATCGTACCGCCTGTGTATATTAGCAAAACGGAAGGATATTCACTCTGTATCATGCGCTTCTCTTGTTTAATTTTGGCACAAAGATAGTAATTATGTATAAGTATGACAAAAATAAGAGGGAAAAATAACAAAATGTTTTCTCTATGGACCGAGGCTGGTTTTCCCGGATAGGGTGGGTGGAAGATATGGAAAGATTACGTGTAAGATTATATATCTTATGCTTGTAAGATATATAATCTTATGCCTGCAAGGTACTGTATCTTTCACCTTCATCGTACTGGCCTTTCAGGTGAGCTTTGAAGAGGAGGGCATTATGAGTGAATGCCGTAAACGCAGATGCAGACGCAGCAGACGCAGGCCCTTTTTTCTCACACACGTGCGCGTATAATACAAGGTGGGGAAATAGAATAAACTACCGTAAGGTGGAAGACCCTATTTTAGAGAAAATGAACTTTGAATCTGAAACTTGTACTTTCAACCGACAATAAAAGAGTCGTATTCACTCTACATTTGAATAAGGATACAACTTTTTTATGTTGTTCAGTTACAATCTGTATCTTTTTCAGAGCGTTCATCTTCGTTTTGACCTCCCTCTCTGATGACAGTTAAAACAGGTTATTAAAAATAGATACACATTTACATATATAATGTACGCGCACGTGTGTGAGAAAAAAGGGCCTGCGTCTGCTGCGTCTGCGTCTGCGTTTACGGGTTGTGGAAGATCAGTTTTTCAAAGCTTCCAGCAGCTTGTCTGCCGCTTTTTCCGCATTCCCGTTTTCCTCGTCCAATAAGGTCACGAATTTACTGCCGATGATGGCTCCTGCGGCATGAGCGGATGCGGTTTCGAAGGTTTGTTTATTGGAAATTCCGAAACCTATCATGCGGGGATTGCGTAAATTCATGTCGGCGATGCGTTGGAAATAGGCTTGTTTCTGTGCGTTGAAATCTTTTTGAGCACCGGTGATAGCGGCGGAAGATACCATATAGATAAAACCGTCGGTGTGTTCATCAATCAGGCGGATACGTTCTTCGCTGGTTTCCGGAGTGATGAGCATGATGATTCTCACATCCTGTTCCTCGGCTATGGAACGATACTCTTCCATATAATCTTTGAAAGGCAAGTCGGGGATAATCACCCCGTCGATTCCCGTCTCCCGGCAAGTGCGGCAGAAATCCTTGAATCCATATTGCATGATGGGATTGAGGTATCCCATCAACACCAGCGGAATCTGTACTTCTTTACGGATATCTTTCAGTTGGTCGAAAAGAAGTTTCAGTGTCATGCCGTTTTTCAAGGCGCGGGTGGCGGCGTGCTGGATAACGAGACCGTCAGCCATCGGGTCACTGAAAGGAATGCCGATTTCAATCATGTTAATCCCTTTTTTTTCCAGGACTTTGATGGTGCTTGCCGTACCTTCTAAAGTAGGAAAGCCTGCGCAAAAATAAATAGAGAGGATATCTTTTTGCTTGATACTGAATAACTGGTTGATTCTGTTCATTGTATTTTTTGTTTTAATTGGTTTATAAATGTGTGGACGGCGGCGGCGTCTTTCAACCCCGGAGCAGTCTCGAATCCGCTGTTCAGGTCGATGCCTGCCCACTGTTCATGTTTGAACTGCAACAGAGAGGAAAGGCTGCCGGGACGGAGGCCGCCACTCAGCAGGAAAGGCGTTTTTCCCCGATAGGCTTGCAGGATATTCCAGTTGAAAGTTTTGCCGGAACCGCCATATCCGGAACAGGCAGTGTCGAAAAGAAAGTAATCGCAAATGCCCTCATAACAGCCGACGGGTCGCAGGTCAATTTCCCGTGCAATGGAAAACACCTTAATGATTCCTAATCCGGCGGCTTTTAATTTGCGGCATTGTTCCGGTGTTTCCCTGCCATGCAACTGGATATGGTGCAGACCGAATTCCTGTGCTTTCAGCAGGATGTTTTCGCTGCTTTCGTTGACGAAGACTCCGATCCGGCGGCATTGTTCCGGCAGGTATTCCGGACGATGTGATACGTGGCGGACAGACTGGGGGAAGAAGATGAATCCCATCCAGTCTGCTCCGGCTTGCTCTATGGCGCGTATGTTTTCGGGCTCGCGCATACCGCATACCTTGATAATCATTGTTGTTGCATCCTAACATTTCTCTAGTTTGGTTATAAATTCTTTTAAGGCTTCTCCAGGTGCGGGTGTTTTCATAAAGTTTTCCCCTATCAGGAAGCCTCGGAAGCCGGCAGCTCGGAGTTGTTTAACTGTTTCGGGGCTGGAGATGCCGCTTTCAGAGATCCGGAGTATTTCTTCGGGTAGTTTTTCCGCCAGGCGGAAAGAGTTTTCCACCTCTGTGTGGAAGCTTCCCAGATTACGGTTGTTGACTCCTACCATGTCAATGTTCTCGTCTATATATTCCAGTTCTTGCTCGTTGTGGATTTCCAGCAGGACTTCCAGTTCCAGTTCATGGGCTTTGAGGGCCAGGGCTTTGCATTGCTCTTTCTTCAAAGCGGCGGCTATAAGAAGGATAGCGTCCGCTCCTACGATGCGTGCCTGATAAAGTTGGTATTCATCTATAATGAAATCTTTCCTTAGAATGGGAAGTTGCACGTGGGGGCGTGCCGAACGGATATCTTTCAGAGTGCCGCCGAAGTATTTTTCATCGGTGAGGATGGAAAGTGCGGAGGCTCCGGCCGCCTCGTAAGCGGGAGGAATAGTATCTGCCTGTGCGTCTTCTTTTATCCATCCTTTGGAGGGGGAGCGACGCTTGAACTCGGAGATGATGCCGTAAGGAGAAGAGGCAAGACTGGCACGCATACTGATACGTGGCATGGGTTCGTTACAATTGTTTATCAGCATTTCTTTGCTGATGGCAGCCTTTTGCAGTTCGATCTCGATCTGCTTGCAGGCGATGATTTCTGTTAATATATCTGTCATTGTATGAGGCGTTTGGTAGTGGAATACTGGGTGTGTAATCAACTGTTCAGTTCCACAAATTTTTTCAATGTATTCAATGCTTTTCCGCTTTCCAATGATTCACGGGCGATGGCCACGCATTCTTCTATCGGTTTGGCCGGTTCCATGGCTTGTATGGCAAAAGAAGCATTAATCAGCACACAGTCTGTCTGGGCTTTGGTGGCTTTGTTCTCCAGTACGTTATTGAAGATTTTTGACGCTTCTTCGGGAGTGTTCCCACCATAGAGCTCTTCTTGTCTGGCAAGGGAGAAACCTAGTTCAGATGGCTTGTAGATGGTTTCGTAGCGATTGGTCATCACTTTGAATTCATCGGTCAGTGAGATTTCGTCGTAACCGTCCAGGTTGTTTACTACGGCAAAGCCAATGCCTAGTTTCTGGAATACGTTGGTGTAAAGGCGCATTTGCGGCAGATCGGCGACCCCTAGAAGTTGGTAAGCCGGAAGACATGGATTAACCAGCGGACCTAGCAGGTTGAATATGGTACGTACTTGCAGTGCTTTGCGGACAGGGCCTACACTTTTCATGGCAGGATTGAACAACTGGGCATGCATATAGACCATTCCACATTCTTCCATAGAACGGGTCAGCTTATCCGGATTATTAGTGAATTTTACGCCGTGTTGTTCGATGACATTGCTGGCTCCGCTGACGGAAGTCGCGCCATAGTTGCCATGTTTGGCAACATGATATCCGGCTCCCGCTACAATGAAGCAGGCGCAAGTAGAGATGTTGAAGGTATTTTTTCCATCACCGCCTGTACCTACAATATCAATAGGGGTGTAAGCGGAAAAGTCTATAGGTATGCGGGTGGTGAGCAATGCTTCACGGAAACCTATCAATTCTTCTACTTTGATGCCGCGCATTTGGAAAACGGTCAGCAGAGCGGCTATCTGTGCGTCGTTATACATTCCCCGGGTTATGTTGAGCAGCAAATTCTTTGCTTCTTTTCGGGTCAGTTCCTCGTGATTGAAGAGGCGGGATAATATAGCTTTCATATTTATTATGTACGGTTTGGTTTATGCGTTTAGAAAGTTGGCTATCATGGTTTTACCATCGGGGGTTAGTACGGATTCGGGATGAAACTGGATGCCGTGGATATCGTATTCTTTATGTTTCAATGCCATAACGAGACCTTCCCGGCTTACTGCGGTTATTTCAAGGCACTCAGGGAAACCGTCCGTATCTACCACCCATGAGTGATAACGTCCTACCGGCACTTCATCCGGCAGTCCGTTGAAAATGTAATCGGTTTTCTCTCCTTTGTCTTTTAATTGATTCTTTTTAATTGAGATGGGGGTCTGTACGCCATGAAATACTTCGCTCAGATTGGTCAGTTTGCCGCCAAAAGCTTCTCCTATGGCCTGTTCTCCCAAGCATACACCCAGAATCGGTTTCTTGCCGGCATATCTTTTAATTACTTCGAGCAGCAGGCCTGCTTCTGATGGAATACCGGGACCGGGTGAAAGAATGATTTTATCGAATTTTTCCAATTCTTCCAGTTGGAAAGCATCGTTACGTAATACGGTAACTTCGGCTCCCAGTTCTTTTACCAAATGACTCAAGTTGTAGGTAAATGAGTCATAGTTGTCTATAATTACTGTTTTCATGATGATTCGTTTTTACATTTGTTCTGCCAGGATGATTGCTTTTTTAAGTGCTCCCAGTTTGTTGTTTACTTCTTGTAACTCGTACTCTTCATTGCTCTTAGCTACGATGCCGCCACCGGCTTGAAACCATAGTTCGTTGTTGCGGCTGACGAATGTACGAATGGTAATAGCTTGGTTCAATGTGCCGTTCAGCCCGATAAATCCGATGCAACCTCCATAGGCTCCACGGCTGTGAGGTTCGTATTCGCTGATCAGTTGCATGGCTTTTACCTTCGGAGCGCCACTCAGAGTTCCGGCCGGGAAAGTATCAATAAATGCTTTGATGGGATTGGCTTTGGGGTTCAGTTCGCCACTGACCCGGCTTACCAGATGAATGACGTGGCTGTAATATTGAGCTTCTTTGTAAAATTCTACTTGTACATCGTGACAATTGCGGCTCAAGTCATTGCGTGCCAGATCTACCAGCATTACGTGTTCTGCATTTTCTTTGGGATCAGCCAATAGGTTGGCGGTGAGTTCAGCATCTATTTTCTTGTCTCCGTTGCGGCGGGTGGTTCCGGCGATAGGGTCGATGGTGGCACGTCCGTTTTCTATTTTACAGTGGGTCTCGGGAGAGGAACCGAAAATACGGAAGCCCCCGAAATCGAAGTAAAATAAGTAGGGGGACGGGTTGATGCTGCGTAAAGCACGGTAAAGTTTGAAATCATCTCCTTCGTAACGTTGGATAAAACGGCGTGAAAGGACGATTTGGAAAACATCACCGCGCATACAGTGGGCAATGCCTTTGCGGATGTTCGCCTTATGCTCTTCATCGGTCAGGGTGCTGGTAGTTTCGCCCACGGCACGGAAGTCGTAAGTGGTATAGTTACGGTTGTGGATTGCTTTTTCCACATAATCCAGATGGCTGTCCTCACCGTCCTGCAACATTTCCAGTAATAACATTTCGTTGCGGAAGTCATTGAAGACGATCAGGTATTTATATAAGATATACAACATATCCGGAGCATCGTTCTTAGGGTCACGGCTGTCTTTTACATTGATATGTTCGAAGTAGCGTACGGCATTGAACGTGGTATAACCATACAGTCCGCAGTAGTTGTTGTATTCTCCGCTTACCTTGAAACGATTCAGAAAATCGGAGATCGCATGGTCTGCCCGGAAATGTTCGGTGATGGGATGTTCTTCCATGCTGCCGTCAGGGTAGGTGGCAGTGGCTATGCCATGGTTGATTCCGATGCTGGCTACAGGATTCAGTCCGATGAAAGAACGGTTGTTCTCACTTCCATGATAGTCGGAACTTTCCATCAGCGCACTCTGTGGGAAAATGTCGCGTACTTTCAGATAAGTACTGACCGGTGTATGTAGGTCACCCAGTATGGTTTTGTATCGGGTGGTATAGGTAAAAGTTTTCATTGTTTCTTTTCTGTTTATAGTTGTCCGTATAAGATTTTTACTCTCGTGGGTTTCTATGTGTTATTGCAGGGAGGCCCTTGTGCTGGATTCTTTCAAGTAGGTTTCAATATCCTTATCTCCGCGTCCTGATACGGTGAGAACCACTATATCCGTTGGCTTGAATCTCATTTTGTCCAGTGCTCCCAATGCATGAGCCGATTCCAATGCAGGAATAATACCTTCCAGCCGGGTCAGTTCAAATGCGGCACGGATGGCTTCATCATCGTTTATGGCGAGTACCAAAGCGCGTTGCTGTTTGGCTAGATTGGCATGCATGGGGCCTATGCCCGGATAATCCAGACCGGCAGAGATGGAGTAAGGTTCCTCTATTTGTCCGTCCTCGTTTTGGATAACCAAGGTCTTTGCTCCGTGGATAATTCCCATTTTCCCCAGTTGGATGGTAGCGGCCGAGAAACCGGTGTCTATGCCTTTGCCTCCTGCTTCGGCCAGGACAATCTGCACACGTTCATCATCTATATAGTGATAAATGGTTCCTGCCGCATTGCTTCCTCCTCCTATACAAGCCATCAAGTAATCGGGATATTCCCTTCCTTCCTGTTCTTTCAGCTGCTTTTTGATTTCTTCGCTGATAACGGATTGCAGACGTGCCACCATATCAGGGTAGGGATGAGGGCCTACGGTAGAGCCGATGACATAGTAAGTATCTGCAGGGTGGCAACACCAATCGCGGATGGCTTCGTTTGTAGCATCTTTCAGTGTCATGTTGCCGGAAGTGACCGGGCGGACTTCGGCTCCCAGCATTTTCATCTTTTCTACATTGATATGCTGGCGTTCTACATCGGTCTTGCCCATGTAAACAATGCATTGCATGTTCATCAAAGCGCATACCGTGGCGGTGGCCACACCATGCTGTCCAGCTCCGGTTTCTGCAATGATACGTTTTTTCCCCATACGTTTTGCCAGTAACACCTGGCCGATGGCATTGTTGATTTTGTGTGCTCCGGTGTGGTTCAAATCTTCACGTTTCAGGTAGATTTTACAGCCGTATTGTTCGCTTAGCCGGTTTGCCAGGTATAGAGGTGAAGGGCGTCCCACATAGTCGTGTAGTAACTGGTGGAATTCTTTTTTGAATCCTTCACTTTCCAATACTTTGGAATAGGCATTTTTTAACTCTTCCACACAGCGATGAAGGATTTCGGGAATATAGGCCCCGCCAAATTCGCCATAATAACCTTCTTTGTTTACCTGATAAGTTTTCATTGTCGTTCTATATTAAATTTTGATTGTTAATTGCACTAACGAAAAAAGGCCTGTCGTAAGTACGACAGGCCTTCAGTTTGAATATCCTTATTAGAATGTCAGGTATATATACATGGTCTGGTTCCCTTACGACTTGTTTAGTTGTAAGAAACGCCACCAATATGTATTTACCATGATTCTATTCATAAAATCTGTTTTTATTTTGGGGCAAATGTAAGCGTTTTGTTTTAAACTCCAAAGAAAAACTTACTTTTTTTTTATTTATTTGCAGCCTCGTGTATTTTCCCTTTCACTTCTTCCACTTTCTCACCTACTTTTCCGGCTACTTCACTGCTTACTTGTTCTGCTTTATGTTTTGCATGATGAGCCAGGTCTTTTGCATCTTCTTGTAAGTCCTGAATGGCATCATACACGTCTCTTCTCAATTTGCGGCCTCTGTTGCTGTGCGCAAAACAACTTAATGCACTGCCGACCAGCGCTCCTAGTGCCAGTCCGGCAAAGAATTTTCCATTATTCATAATCTTATTACTTTAAATTGGTTTTATAAATGAACATTTCGGGTGGCGGAATGGTTTTAATACATCAGTTAATAAATCATTAAAATGAAGTGTATGAAACGTAAACTTTGGATAAGGATAGGTGCCGTGTTGTTGGCAGGATTGCTGTTATGGTGGCTCTTTTGGGCTATTTTGATCGATGAGGACGAGAATGAACAAAGTCTGCCTGAAACAGAACAGATAGAGTGATTTGCCATATGATAAAAGGATGATCTTCAGGCATGGGTACGAAAGAACATATTGGAATAGTCGGTAGAATATTCTGTTTGCTAAAGTCTATAGAACAATAGAATGTAGTTCTAAGCTTATGACAGGAAAATCTGTTCCGGCTTTCTTCTTTTGTTCTTCTGTCTGAAAAATTAATATCCATTTTGCATCTGTCTTCTCAGAAATAATCAGTATATTCGCTTCATTAACCAATTAGACATGATTGAATATGAAAACAATGAATTATTCTATAATCAGATGTATCTGTGCATTGGTCATCGGTGTGTTGCTGGTGGCATGGCCTGAAGCTGCCATTCTTTATCTGGTTATTACAATCGGTGTCCTGTTTCTAGTACCGGGACTCTTTTCTGTATTTGGGTATTTGATTCGTGGCAAGCAGGATGGCAGCAGTTTCCCTATTGCCGGGCTTGGTAGCCTTTTGTTCGGATTATGGTTGATGATTATGCCGGCATTTTTTGTCGGTATTCTGATGTATGTGCTGGGTGCTGTTTTGGTACTGGCGGGAATCAGTCAGATTGTGAATTTGTCTGCTGCGCGTAGTTGGACGGTGGTACCGGGAGGTTTCTTTGTGATACCTGTGTTGGTGCTGATTGCAGGTATTGTGGTATTATTTAATCCATTTACGGCGGCGGCTGTTCCATTCATCATTCTGGGAGTGAGCAGCATTGTATACGGACTGTCCGATTTGATAAACATCATCCGCTTCCGTCAGAAGAAAGAACCGGGTATGCCTGAAATAGAGGATATTACTCCTATAGAAGAGATAAAAGACTAATCCGATTGATATGAAAATACGAGGGGGCTATATTTTATATCTTTTGATTTTATGTGCGGTTGTAGGTTGTAAGGGAACTTCTTCACCTTCCACCGCATCCGAAACGGATAAGTATGCTGGGACATGTGAGGGGGAAAAAGCGAAAGCTATTTTGTGGGTGGATTATAAAAGAGGACGTAAGATAGCGGACGGGACTCCGATAAGAACGGTAAAAGTCTATGCGGATGTTCATGCCGATGGAAGTCTGAAAGTGCTTTCTTGGTGTAAAAAGCAGCCGATGAAGGTAGAAAATTACTTATTGAAAAGGGTGGCAGTTTACCGGATCAGGAAAGAAATGTTCGAAGGGGGGTATCTGAAACCGGGAGAACAGTATTTGCAGTTGCGCTATCTGCCGGGAGAGGTGAAATAATATGTTGTAGGAAGCATTGAAATTCGTAGAAAAAGGTTTTTGTTTCTTTTATATTTCGTATCTTTGTGTAACACAAATTGTTAGAAATATGAAGAAACAAATCTTATTGTCTTGTGCTCTTGCCTGGGCTGTGATGGCAGGTGCTGAAACGATTGACATTACTACTTTCCGTTATGCCGGACCCTACATTGTACAGGCTCCTTTTCAGGTAGACAGCGTGGATGTGAATTCAAAGACTTTTGTATCCGGACGTTTGTTAGATACTCATCTTTCTGTGGACGTATTGCAGCAGGGAACTTTATTTACAGGCGGAGTTTTGCCGGGAAGTGACTCGGGATATGCCTTGCACATGGTGGGCTTTGTGTTGGAGAATACTCGTTATGCTACGGCCAAGTTGAAGATTGACGGTCTGAAAAAATACCAACTTTATGTAGATGGGAAAAAGCAGGAAGGGACTGAACTCGCTTTGGAGCCGGCCACCCATTCTGTAGTTGTTAAATATCTTTCTGAAACAGGGAAAACAGATTCCTTGAAAGTGAGTGTGGATACGGATCAAGAGGGAAGCATTTCACTTAAGCAAGATAACAAAAAGCTATATACTTTAGCGGATGTGTTGCATGGAACTCGTTTTGCCGGAGTAGGACTTTCTCCTGATGGCAGATATCTGATTACTAATTATCGTACGACTTGTGTAGGTGGCCGGTCGGCCGGCAGTACGCGTATTACTGAACTTGCCAGCGGTAAGGTTTTGGCGGAGCGTACTGAGAATATGCAATGGATGCCTCGTTCTAACCGTTATTATTATACCCGTACAGGAGTGGATGGCAGGCAGCTGATAGTTGTGGATCCACTTACCGGAGTGGAGGCCGTGCTGGTGAATAAATTACCTGACGGGTATTTCCAGTTCGCACCTACGGAAGACTACCTGCTTTTCACCATGACCCAGGAAGGACCGAAAGAACGTAAAGAAATTTATGAGGTACTGGAGCCGGATGACCGCCAGCCGGGATGGCGTAACCGTTCTTATCTGGCTAAATATGATTTGAAGATCGGTTTGTTGCAGCCACTGACTTTCGGTTATCACAATGTCTGGGCTGCCGATATTTCCAATGACGGCCGGTATCTTTTGATGATGACCAGTCAGAGCCGTCTGACCAAGCGTCCTACTACTTTATTCTCACTATATCGGTTGGATATGCAGACTTTACAGGCGGAATTGCTGATAGATAAAGATGGTTTTATCAGTGGAGCCCGTTTTTCACCTGACGGAACGCAGGTATTGGTATCCGGCTCGCCTGAATCGCTGGGTGGAATAGGGAAAAATGTAAAGGAGGGGCAGACTCCGAGTATGACGGACGGTCAGCTTTATTTGCTGAATATAGCTGATAAGAGGGTCACTCCGCTGACGAAAGATTTTAATCCCAGCGTACAGCGTGCCGTGTGGAATAAGGCCGACGGGCAAATATATTTCACGGCCGAGAACCGTGACTGTTACAGTTTGTACCGGATGAATCCCGCTGATGGGAAAATTCTGCAACTGGAGGTTGCAGAAGATTTGGTCAATTCATTCTCATTGGCGCAAAATGCTCCGGTTATGGCCTATTATGGACAAAGCGCCTCAAATTCCGACCGTTTGTACACCATGAATACCAAAAAGATGAAATCATCTTTGTTGGAAGACTTAAGTAAGGACATCTTGAAAGATGTGGAGCTGGGCGAATGCAAGGCTTGGAGTTTTACCAATTCGCGTGGTGATACCATTTACGGCCGTTATTACCTGCCGCCTCATTTTGACGCTAACCGGAAATATCCTATGATTGTGAATTATTATGGTGGGTGCAGTCCGGTCAGCCGTAATTTTGAAAGCCGTTATCCGCATCATGCATACGCGGCATTGGGCTATGTGGTGTATGTGATAGAACCTAGCGGTGCTACCGGTTTCGGACAGGAATTCTCTGCCCGCCACGTCAATACAGCCGGGGAAGGGGTGGCACAGGATATTATAGAAGGTACAAAGCTGTTTTGTAAAGAACATGCTTTTGTCAATGACAAGAAAATAGGCTGTATAGGTGCGTCCTATGGCGGCTTTATGACACAATACCTGCAAACACAGACCGATATTTTTGCAGCGGCCATCTCTCATGCCGGTATCAGTGACCATACCAGTTATTGGGGGGAAGGATATTGGGGATATTCGTACAGTGAAGTTTCCATGGCGGATAGTTATCCGTGGAGCAATCCTGATCTTTTTGTAAAACAAAGCCCGTTGTTCAATGCGGACAAGATACATACGCCTTTGCTGTTCCTGCATGGTGATGCGGATGTGAATGTACCGGTGGGAGAGAGTATTCAGATGTTTACAGCACTGAAATTGCTGGGACGCGAAACAGCTTTTGTGGCGGTAACGGGGCAAGATCATCATATTGTAGACTATGGCAAGAGGATCCAGTGGCAGAATACAATCTTTGCCTGGTTTGCCAAATGGTTGCAGGACGATGCGACTTGGTGGAACGCTATTTATAAGCCGAAAAACTTATAACTTTTATGGTGTAAGAGACTTTGGACATGTGTTTTTACATTGTTAGTATGTATAAGCTTATACGTTAGTATATGTAGGCTTATACGTACTGATGTATGACCTTACACGTACTAACGTGGGCTGAGTCTGTTTTCACTATCCGTTTTCCCTATACTGTTTCGGTGACATTCCTGTATATCTTTTAAAATATTTCCCAAAGAATGAGATATCTGGGAAATTAAGTGAATAGGCTATCTCCTGAATAGTAAGATCGGTGGATTTTAGTTTGGCTTCCGCATCTGTTATCACTAGTTTGGCGATGATATCTGTAACAGTTTTTCCCGTAATCTTATTGACAGTAGTGCTGAGGTGCTGAGGGGATATATGAAGCAGATCGGCATAAAAAGCTACACTCCGTTCTTTCGTATAATGTTTGATGATATATTGGACCAGACGTTTTACAATTTCTTCTCCACGATTGAAAGTACGTGTGGTTACATTGGTGTTCTGATGAATGCTGCCTACACCATGCAATATAGTGAGCAGCATGGTGCTGATTAAGTCTTTATTGGGCTTGGCTCCCATACGTTTCATTTTTATCAGCAACATAAAATAGTCTTGAAACAACTCGGTTATTTCGGGACGCAGAGGAATAATGGGCGTGTCAATCAGGGCTGAAAGATAGTTCATGGTGGAATTGAAGAGGTTTATTCCATTCAGCAACTCTTTGTTGAACCCTATCAGGTACAGACGGCAGTCGGGACTTTGCCGGTGGACATGTACAAAGGTTTCTGGCAAAATAGTGACAATGTCGTTCTTTTGTATCTTGTGTTCAGACAGATGGATCGTTATGTCACATTCACCTCGCAGGCACAGAAGGAACAAGCATCCTTCCATTCGTTGCGGGTAGTGGTAAATACGGCCTAATGATCCTGTCATGTCAATTTCTGCAACGAAATCCTTATTTGATTTAAATAGGTTAATGTCATCTATATACTTCATAAAAATAAAGAAGATTTTGATTATGCACCACAAATATAGGACAGTTAAAGCAGATAACAAAGAAAATGCTTAAAAATAGACTAATATATCTTACTGTTAGCACTTGTACGCCTTTAATAATTATGAGAACTTTGCAGCGGAAACTAATAGTGAAGATTAACAGTATGAAAGGTAAAAATTTGTCTATCATGGCAATGATTGCAGCAGTGTTCTGTTCTTGCGGACAGCAACCTGCACAAGAACGCGGTCCCCGTCCCGTGAAATTGGCGGAAGTGACCTCGTTAAGCAGGATCGAAAAATCGTATTCAGGTGTTGTGTCGCCTGATCAGTTCAGTGACTTGGCCTTTAAAATGTCCGGTCCGCTGGTAGCAATGAATGTACTCGAAGGACAGCGGGTAAAGAAAGGACAGGTAGTGGCCGAAATTGATCCGACAGATTACAAATTGGATTATGACGCTAAGAGGGCTTCATTTCAAAAGGCGGCATCACAGATGCAACGCGCGGAGAAACTATTGGCTAAGAACGCCATTTCCATGCAAGAATTTGAAACGACCCAAGCTTCGTATACCAATGCCAAATCGGCATTTGAAGATGCGCAAAACACATTGAATGACACAAAGCTACGCGCTCCATTTGATGGTTTCATCCAAAAAAAATACGTTGAAAACTATCAGCGTGTACAACCAGGACAAGGAGTAGTGTGTTTGATTAATCCGGCTAAATTGCAAGTGGAGTTCACTATCCCCGAAACGAATATTTCTTATGTAACTTCTCCTTCTACTATTTACGTAGAATTTGATGCCTATAAAGGAAAATTATTTCAAGCAAAAGTAAAGGAGTATGTAGAGGCTTCTCCTGATGGGGCAGGAGTTCCTGTATTCCTTTACATTGATGATCCGGAATTTGATTTGAAAAAATACAAGGTATCGGTGGGGTTCTCATGTCGTGTTATTGTCAATATTGAGAATGATGTGGTAAAAGAAGGGATTACAGTACCTTTGTCTGCTGTAGTGTTTGACAATACATTGAATAGTAAAAAAGTATTTGTTTATAATCCATCCACACAGAAAGTGGAACAACGCAAAGTCAACGATAAGGGTACTATTGTTGGACGTAATGACTTGATTGTTACCGGAGATGTGAAAGCGGGTGAACAGGTCGTTTCTGCCGGAGCCTCTTATCTTGTGGATGGCCAGCAAGTAAAAATATTAACAGAATAAAAAAGGAGAAAGCATATCATGAATATTCCAAAATATTCTTTGGAGAACCGGAAGGTTATCTATTTCTTTTTGGCTATTTTGCTGATAGGTGGAGTAATCTCCTTCTTCAAGCTGCCTAAGAAAGAAGATGCGCCTTTTGTGATAAAGACTGCGGTATTGGTTACCCAGTATCCGGGAGCGAACCCACATGAAGTGGAGAAACTGATTACGGAACCGATTGAACGCGAAATTCAGTCCATGACAGATGTATATCAGATTAAATCGGAATCTTATTTCGGACTGTCCAAGATTTCTATTGAACTTCAGCCTACGATTGATCCGGATTATATGCCTGTGAAATGGGATGAATTACGTCGTAAAGTGGCGAATATACAACCCAAATTGCCCAGTGGGGCGTCTACCATTACAGTGAATGATGACTTTGGTGATGTGTATGGCATTTATTATGCTTTGACCGCTGATGAGGGATTCTCGTATACTGATTTGCGTGACTGGGCCCAGCGTATCCGTACCCAGTTGACTCCGATTGAGGGAGTGCAGAAAGTGATGTTGTATGGGGAACAGACAGAAGTGATCAATGTCAAGATATCCACCTCCAAACTTTCGGCACTGGGCATTGATCCCACTTCAATTATGGGCATCTTGCAGAAGCAGAATATACAGGTGAATACGGGAGATATAGCGACAGAAATTTATCAGTTGCGCTTGCGTACGGAAGGAACTTATACCAGTCTGGAAGATATAGAAAATCAGTTGATTATCAGTAAGGACGGACGGGAAGTCCGTTTGGGGGATATTGCAACAGTGGAGCGTGGATACTATGATCCGCCTTCAACCTTGATGCGGGTCAATGGTAAACGTGCTATTGGTATAGGTGTGGCCAGTGGAGCAAAGGATAATGTGGTAGCTGTGGGTAAAGCAGTGGACGAAAGGTTGGCGGAAATAGAGCAATTGTTGCCTATCGGTATTGAACTTGCCTCCCTTTATCCTGAGGATAAGATTGCCGATGAGGCGAATAATGGCTTTATCCTGAATTTGATAGAATCATTGGTTATTGTTATCCTGATTATCTTTGTGGTGATGGGATCGCGTGCCGGTATGCTGATAGGTAGTTCGTTACTTTTCTCAGTAGGTGGTACTTTGCTTATTATGTTGATGTGGGGAGTAGGATTGAACCGTACTTCTTTGGCGGCATTTATTATCGCCATGGGTATGCTGGTGGATAATGCCATTGTGGTGACAGATAATGCGCAAATAGGTATCAAGCGCGGAAAATCACGTTATCAGTCATTGATAGAGGGGGCCATCAAGCCGCAGTGGGCATTGCTGGGCGCTACTTTTATTGCTATCTGCTCTTTCTTGCCTTTGTATCTGGCACCGGCATCCGTGGCTGAGATTGTGAAACCGCTATTTGTTGTATTGGCTGTGTCACTGGGATTGAGTTGGATTCTGGCTTTGTGCCAGACTACGACTTTTGGTAATTTTATTTTGAAAGAAGCTGTTCCCGGCGGTGCAATGAAAGATCCGTATGATACTAAACTCTATCATAAATTCGAGAAGTTTCTGACCTTGCTGATTAAACGCCGTTTTGTGACATTGACCACCGTCTTTGTGACTTTGGTGCTTTCTTTGGTTATTATGGCTGTTATGCCTCAGAGTTTTTTTCCGAAAATGAATAAGCCTTATTTTCGTGCTGATCTGGTATTCCCTGAGGGATTCAGTATTCATGCGGTAGATCAGGATGTGATGAAGGTGGAGGGTTATTTGAAGAATCATGAGAAAGTTAAATCATATTCGGTGACATTGGGTGGTACTCCGTTGCGTTACTATTTGGCAAGTTCTTCTTTTGGACCGAAGTCTAACTATGCTAATGTGATGGTGGAAACTAAAGACCCCGAAGATGCAGCCGAAGTAGAACAGCAGTTTTATGAGCACATGACCCAGAACTTTCCCAATATCATTACCCGTTCGGCACTTTTTGCTTTGTCTCCGGTGCCTGAAGCTGCTATTGAGATCGGTTTTATCGGTGAGAATCCCGATACATTGACCGCATTGGTTGAAAGGGCGAAGAAAATAGCCCGCCAGTGTGATATGGTGACGGATATCCGTTCTAATTGGGGAGATAAGGTGCCTGTGTGGAAACCGATGTTCTCTCAACAGAAAGGTTTACGCTTGGGAATTACCCGTCAGCAGGTTGCTAATTCATTCCGTACGGCTACCAATGGTTTGCCTTTGGGAGAATATCGTGAGGGGGATGTTTCCTTGCCTATTCTGTTGAAAGATGAGGATGTGGAAAAAATGAACTTGAATGATGTGAAAAGTGTGCCTGTATTCAGTACGAAAGGAAATTCCGTGAAAGTGGAACAGGTGATCGATAATTTTGCTTTGGGTTATGATTATAATGTAGTCCGCCGCTTTAACCGCGAGCGTTGTATGATGATGCAATGTGAACCTAGACGTGGAGCCAATACGATGGCTGCGTTTAAACAGGTGCTCACTGCCGTACAAGAGCAGATGCGGTTGCCCGAAGGGTATAAAATGAAATATTTCGGCGAGCAGGAAACACAGGATGTGAGTAACGCTGCATTGGCGAAGAATATTCCGCTGACCTTCCTGTTGATTTATGTGGTTCTGCTGTTTCTTTTCCCCAGCAACTACCGCAAGCCGGTATTGATTATGCTTATGTTGCCGCTGGTGTTTATTGGTGTGGTATGGGGATTGCTTTTGTTTGGTAAGTCATTGGACTTCTTTGCCATCCTCGGTCTGTTGGGATTGATTGGTATGAATATCAAGAACGCCATTGTGCTGGTCGATGAAATCGGACTTCAGTTGAAGGATGGAAAGGGTGCTGTGCCTGCCGTGGTCGAGGCTACCAAGACGCGTATCGTTCCGGTGACCATGGCTTCCGGAACTACTATTCTGGGTATGCTTCCATTGTTGGGCGATGCCATGTTTGCAGGTATGGCGGCTACCATTATGGGTGGTTTGTTCGTATCAACGATACTGACCATTTTTGTTCTTCCGGTAACTTATTGTATTTTCTTTAAAATCAGAGCAGACAGATAATGAAAACTAAGATGATCTATATTATAAGTATGGCTTGTATGACCGGTACACTTTCGGCTCAGACTGTCGTGGATTATTCTACCTTTGAACAAAAGGTACTGGATTATAGCCAAACCTTAAAACAGAGTGTGGCGCAACGTACAGCTATGCAGAAGGCTATGAAAGCGGCAAAAACCGCTTTCTTTCCGGCTGTTGATGCAACGGGAAGCTATCAGTATCGTATTAACAAATACGAGATGGATTTTGGCGGAATGGCTGTTCCTATGGAGCACGATTCATACAGTGCCGAAGTAGGGGTATCACAACCTATTTATGCCGGTGGCAGTATCTATCACAATTATAAGGCTTCCCAAATACAAACTCAGATGGCGGATAAGTCGGTGGATTTGACAACGGATAATATTATCTATGCCGCTGAAGCCAGTTATTGGGGAACAGCCGCACAAAAAGAAATGTATGAAACGATGTGCCAGTATGTACAGATTATTGAGCAGTTGACCAAAGTGCTGCAAGATAAGTACGATGATGGCTATATCAGCAAGACGGATCTCATTCAGATGCAGACTCGTTTGAAAGAGGCTGAATTGCAACGTTCCAGCAGCTATCAGTCTTATCAGGTCGCCTTGCAGAATATGAATGTACTGATGGGATTGGAACCGCTGGCTGAAATGGATTTGACGGATTCTATTTCTACCATATTGCCTATGCCTGCCTTTGTTGGAGCGGAAACAGCCTTGAATGTGCGTCCCGATTATGCTATCTCCCAATTGGATGTGGATTATCAGAAAAGACAGGTAAGTCTGGCTGCCGCCAAGTACAACCCTTCTCTTTCTATCGGTTTTAAAGAGACATGGGGAACACAGATGTTGAACATTTCGGGCGAAACTATGTTTAATAGTAATGTGTATGCCTCTATTAAATTGCCGATTTTCCATTGGGGAGCCCGCTTTAAATCGACGGCTGCACAGAAGGCTATTTTATTGGGCAAGCAGTATGCATTGCAAGATAAGCAAGACCAAATAAGCAAAGAAGTGGCGAAGGCGTGGACTAGTCTGACAGAGAATACCCGTCAGATAAGTATTGCCGAGGAGAACTGCAAACTGGCAGAAGAGAATTTGGATTTGAACACTTTTAGTTATACTGAAGGTAAGTTGACTATTTTGGATGTGCTTTCTGCACAGCTGACATGGATACAGGCATATACAAACCTTATCCAATCTTATTATGAGCAGAAGATTGCGTTGGCTGATTACAGAAAAGCGACCGGTATAAGGTATTTAGGACAGAAATAGGTAAATTCAGACCAGATTCTTATTATAAAAAAAGTCACAATAAAGCAGGTTTGGCTATCTTTGTATCCCAATCTGCTTTATTTGTTTTTATCAGTTTATGTTTACTGTAAAGCTTGTTTTAACAGTGGAAAAAATAACAGGTTACAATGAAGAAAATATCATTTTTGATCGTAATCTTTATATGTATGGCAGATGCGGCTTTGGCAGTCACGCAAGAGGGCGGTCTGTTTTATTTGCCTGAAGATACGACAACGCAACACAAAGACAGCACAGTACAGAAAAGGACTTTTTTCAAAAGATTTCTGGACTATTTTAATGATGCTAATAAAGATAAGAATCATAAGAAATTTGATTTTAGTATTATTGGCGGACCACATTACAGTACGGATACCAAACTGGGGCTTGGACTGGTGGCAGCGGGGCTTTATCGTGCTGATAGAAGTGACATGCTTCTTCCCCCGTCCAATGTATCTTTATTTGGAGATGTTTCCACTGTTGGCTTCTATATGTTGGGGATACGCGGAACTCATATCTTTCCGCAGGACAAATACCGGCTGGATTATACTCTTTATTTTTATTCCTTTCCTTCCAAGTTTTGGGGAATAGGGTACGATATGGGTAATGTAGATGCCAATGAATCTGATTTAGATCGCTGGCAAGCACAAATTAAAGCTAGTTTTTTGTTTCGGATAGCGGATAATTTATATATAGGTCCTATGGCATCTTATGATTATGTGCATGGTAAGAATATGGAACGCCCCGGATTACTGGAGGGAATGAACCTTACTACTGCTAATTATGGAGTGGGCCTTTCTTTGGCATATGATTCGCGCGATGTGTTGACTAATCCCCATAAGGGATATTATTTGAATATTACCCAATGTTTCCGTCCTAAGTTTTTAGGAAACGATTATGCATTCAGTACTACGGATTTGCGTACCAGTTATTATCATCCTGTATGGGAAGGAGGATTGTTGGCAGGAGAATTACGCGGTACTTTTAATTTCGGTAATCCGTCGTGGGCTATGATGGCGCTGTTGGGAAATTCGTATTCCATGCGTGGTTATTACGAAGGGCGCTATCGTGACAAGCATAAAATAGAGGGGCAGGTGGAATTGCGTCAGCATGTATGGAAACGTAATGGTGTTGTAGTTTGGATAGGGGCCGGAACTGTATTCAATAAGTTCAGTGCTTTGCGCATGGACAGAGTGTTGCCTAATTATGGAATAGGTTATCGTTGGGAGTTTAAAAAGAATGTAAATGTTCGTCTGGACTATGGATTTGGAAAAAATGGACAGTCTGGTTTTATTTTTAATATAAATGAAGCATTTTAAAGAATTTATTCAGTGGTGTTGTGAGCCACAACGATTGTTCGTTCTGTTCATCGTTGTCTTGGCCATTCCCAATGTGGCATTGTTTTTTACAGAACAACAAATGACACTTTTGGCACGTATTTGTAATGTCATTCTGCCGGTATCGGTTTATTGGTTGATTATGACATTGGGGCGTAAACCTGGAAAGACTATTTGGATCTTATTTCCGTTTGTTTTCTTTGCGGCATTCCAATTGGTATTGCTATACCTGTTCGGGCGTTCTATCATTGCAGTAGATATGTTCCTGAATCTGACAACTACTAATTCCGGGGAGGTGATGGAACTGTTGGATAATTTACTGCCGGCTGTAATTGGTGTTTTTGTTGTTTACATTCCTGCTTTGGTCTTGGGAGGTTTCTCATGGGCCCGAGGTAATCAGTTGGAATATTCTTTTATTCGTTCTCAACGTAAGTATGCCTTGGCAGGCATTGTTGCAGGAGTGTTATTGACTGTTATCTGCTATGCGACGCAACGTGATTATCAAGTAAAGATTGAAATGTATCCGGCTAATGTATGTTATAATTTAGTATTGGCTGCAGAACGTGCGGGCGAAACTGCCGGATATGCGGAAACTTCAAGGGATTTTACTTTTAATGCCAGTGCCGCACATGATGAAGACAGCCGGGAAGTTTATGTCTTGGTGATAGGGGAAACGGCCCGTGCCTGTAATTTCGGACTTTATGGTTATGAAAGGAATACCACTCCATTACTTGATAAAATGGAGGGGTTGGTAACTTTCACGGATGTGCTTACCCAGTCTAATACTACTCATAAAAGTGTGCCTATGTTGCTTTCGGCAGCTTCGGCTGAGGATTATGACTGTCTTTATAGACAGAAAGGAATCATTACCGCTTTCAAGGAGGCAGGATTTCATACAGCCTTTTTTTCGAACCAGCTTCCTAACCATTCTTTTATTGATTTTTTGGGGATGGAGGCAGATGATTGGAAGTTTATCAAGAAAGACACTCCGAAAGGAGCCAATATTTCGGATGACGAACTATTGTTTCTAGTAGAAGAGGAGCTAAAGGCAGGTCATCAAAAATTATTTATCGTGCTGCATGCCTATGGATCACATTTTAATTATAAAGAACGTTATCCCGAATCCATGTCTGTCTTTAAACCGGATAATCTGACAGACGCCAAATATGAGAATAAAGAGTATTTGATGAATGCATACGATAACACTATCCGTTATACAGATGGTTTTCTGGCTTCTTTGATCACTTTATTGCAGAAAATGAACTCTTTTTCGGCTATGCTTTATACTTCGGATCATGGAGAGGATATTTTTGATGATAATCGAAAATTATTTTTACATGCATCCCCGGTCCCGTCTTATTATCAACTGCATGTACCATTTTTAATTTGGTTGTCCAAAGCATATAGAGAAGAGAATGTGGAAGTACATGAAGCTATATTGCAGAACCGTGAAAAACCGGTAGCAGGAAATGCTTCTGTGTTTCATACCATGCTGAATTTGGCAGGGATACAGACACCTTATAGGGCAGATAGCCTATCGGTAGCAAATAGACAATATCTCATTCGTCCGCGTTATTATCTTAATGATCATAATCTTCCTAAGTCATTGGATAAGATAGGATTAAAAAAGGAAGACATAGAACAGTTCAGACGAAATAATCTTGTTTATCCTTGATGTGAAAAAGATTTAAAATGGTTGGAGAATTATAATAGAATTACGTATTAATGATTAATTTCGCACAGCTTTGTTATTGTATTTATTACGAAAACTATTATAATTCTTTTATTATGAAAAACAAGAAAAACAATTTCTATCTGATGGGAGTGGTGTTTATAGCCATTCTCGGCGGTTTACTTTTCGGTTATGATACAGCTGTTATTTCGGGAGCGGAGCAGGCTCTGCAAAAACATTTGGGATTAGATGCTTTCTGGCATGGCGTGACTGCTTCCAGTGCATTGATAGGTTGTGTCATTGGTAGTGCTTTTTCCGGTTATTTTGCTTCGGGGTTAGGACGTCGTAATTCGTTGCGTCTGGCTGCTTTATTGTTCTTTCTGTCTGCTTTAGGCTCTTATTATCCCGAATTTTTATTTTTCTCTAAAGGAGATACTTCGTTTGCATTGATCCTTGCTTTTAACTTTTATCGTATCATCGGGGGGATCGGTGTAGGACTTGCCTCTGCTGTTTGTCCGATGTACATTGCCGAAATTGCTCCTTCCGAAATTCGTGGTAAATTGGTTTCTTGTAATCAGTTTGCTATTATTTTTGGCATGTTGGTAGTCTATTTTGTGAATTATATGATTAAAGATGGTATGCCGGATGAAGTGCTTGTTTCCGATGGTTGGAGATATATGTTTGGTTCAGAAGCGGTTCCGGCTGCATTATTTGGCATTTTATTGTTTTTGGTTCCTGAAACTCCGCGCTATTTGGCTATGACCCATCAGGATGATAAAGCGTTTTCTGTACTTGAAAAAGTAAATGGAACAGATAAGGCTAAAACTATTTTGTCTGAAATAAAGGCTGTGACTTCCGAGAAAACAGAGAAACTGCTTACATACGGGTTGACAGTTATTGTAGTCGGTATCTTGCTTTCTGTATTTCAGCAAGCTATCGGTATTAATGCTGTGCTTTATTATGCACCGCGTATTTTTGAGAAAATCGGTGGCGGTGGTGATGGTATGATGCAGACTGTGGTAATGGGGGTAGTTAATATTCTCTTTACATTGGTTGCTATCTTTACCGTAGAGAAGATGGGACGTAAACCCTTGTTGATTGTTGGTTCTATTGGTATGGCTGTAGGTGCATTCTGTGTTGCATTTTGTGATGAGTTTCAGGTGGGAGGTATTCTTCCTGTTCTTTCCATCATTGTTTATGCTGCATTTTTTATGATGTCATGGGGACCTATCTGCTGGGTGTTGATTGCAGAGATATTTCCGAATACTATCCGCGGCAAGGCAGTGGCTATCGCTGTAGCTTTCCAATGGATATTCAATTATCTGGTCTCTTCCACTTTTCCTGCCATGTATGAATTCAGTCCGGTGTTTGCCTATGGGCTTTATGGCGTGATTTGTGTGCTTGCAGCGCTGTTTGTATGGAAGATGGTTCCTGAAACAAAAGGAAAGACTTTGGAAGATATGACTCGTCTTTGGAAAAAAAGAGCGAAGGAGGCTTGAGAATCTTTCTTCTGATCAAGAACTATTTCATATTGTTTCCTTTTGATAATATCGTCCGACGGATATAAAGCGTATGTCTTATATTCATCGGATGATCGCTTTATAAAGGTTGGATGAGCCATCTTTGTCTTGGACGGATGTGAATAGAGCAAGAAAAAAGACAGGCATGCGAAAATATTTTCGCATCTGTCTTTTTTCTTTTTTATCAGGATGGGATTGTTTTATTTCTTTTCCCCTATTGTTTTCAGCATTTCTTGTACGGCTGCTTCCAACTGCTGGTCTTCACCTGCCAATGCCTTTTCTGGAGTATTATAAACTTCAATGTCTGGAGAAAGTTGGTGATTTTCTGCATATTGTCCACGCATATCCATGCAACCCACCTGAGGAATACCGAACACAATGCTCGGATCGATTTGGTTTTCCCACCATACGGCAGTCATTGTGCCCGGAACCGGTGCGCCAATCAGTTTGCCTATCTTTAATTCCTTGTAAACCCATGGGAAGCCATGTGCGTTACTGTAATTGTCCTCGCATACCAATACGCAGGATGGCTTGAGCCATTTATTGAATGGGTCGCTGCCTATGTATTGTCCGCGTGGAACGAAACGCTGATATTCCTTGCCGCTTAATAAAGTGGCCAAGTCATCATGTAGCCAGCCGCCTCCATTGTGGCGTGTGTCTACAATAATAGCTTCTTTGTTGCGGCAGCGTCCCAATACTTCACTATATACTTCGCGGAAACTTTGACTGTCCATACCTTTTACGTGTACATAGCCTATGCGGCCTTCGGATAATTTATCGACTATATTGCGGCAACGTTCTACCCAACGTTTATACAGCAAGTTACTTTGTTCGCCCGTGCTGATAGCTTTGATGGTGATATCAAAACGTTTGCCGGTAGCCGGATTATATATGGCCAGTAACACTTTTCTTCCGGCTTTGCCTTCCAGTAGCGGGAAGTAGTCTTGTCCTTTTACGATAGGTTTGCCGTCAATTTTCTCGATGATGCAACCAGGAGTAACATCCGTTTTTTTCACGGCAAATGGACCTTTTGCTAATATTTCTTTAATTTTTAGCCCGTCACCATCATAAGTTTCGTCATAGAATGCTCCTAGGGTCGCTGTGGATAGTGTAGGACCGTTTGAGTAGTAACGTGCTCCGGTGTGTGAACCGTTTAACTCACCCAGCATTTCACTCAGCATTTCCTGAAAATCATAATTGTTATTGATGTATGGAAGAAAGCGTGCGTATGCTTTGTGATAGCCTTTCCAATCTACTCCGTGCAGATCTTTTACATAGAATTTATCTTCTACTTGTTGCCATACATGATCGAAAATATATTCGCGTTCACCATAGGGTTGGTAGTCGAAGAAAGCTTCGAATTCTACAGGTTTGGTTTCACCACTGCTGACAGTAACTTTCTTGATACCACCTTGGCTGCAAAGGAACAGATTCTCGCCTTTCTTATCAGGAAGCAGGGCTCCGCCACCGACTTTTTTCATGACGATTTTAGTCTTGTTTTCTTTAAGATCGTGTTCCCATAAATCATATCCGCTTTCGAAGGCTGCTTGATAATATAGTTTGTCACCCTTCGGAGTTAATACAGCATCTCCCAATCGTGAAGAATTTACAGTTAGACGAATCACACGGTCACGGCTGTTTTCAAGGTCGAAAACCAGTGGTTTTACTTCCTTCTTGTCATCTTCTTTCTTGGAGTCTTTCTTTTTATCTTTTTTATTATCAGCCTTCTTTTTCTCTTCACTCTTCTCTTTGTCTTTCTTTTCTGATTCCTCCAGCAAAGCAAGTTCTTCCTTGCTCATTCTGAAACGGTCGTATGCGTCCAAGTCGAAGAACATGATGTAGATATCCGCTTCAGCGCCCCAGCTTCCGTGGCTGCGGAATCCTGCGCGGTCACTTTCCCAAATCATGGCTTTTCCATCCAATACCCATTTGGCATTGCCGTCACTGTATCCACTTTCGGTCAGATTATGAATTTCTCCGTTGCCAGATGCGTTGACCAGTGCAACATCCTTGTTATTCCATCCGCCAATACCTATGTAGTTGGTAAGAATCCATTTGCTGTCCGGACTCCATTGATACCATTGGTCACCGTCGCTGTATGAATATTCATAGTTGCCATCCATGACGGTTCGTACAGCTTTTGATTTCAGATTCAGAACACGGATGGTAGTACGGTTTTCAAGAAAGGCTACTTCTTTGCCGTCAGGACTGTATTGAGGTTGGAATGAAGTGATATCCGAATTGGTCAGTCTTTCCTCTTTGATATCGGTTGCGTAAGCGAACTGTTTTTCTTCCTTTTTAGCTAGACTGGTTTGATAAATCTGCCATAATCCGTTTCTTTCGGAAGCGTAAACAATACTTCTTCCGTCCGGAGAAAAGTGAATATCGCGTTCCTGTTGCGGAGTATTGGTGATTTGTTTGGTGGTGCTGTATTCTGTTGATGTGACATATACATCTCCGCGTAGTACAAAAGCAATTTCTTTTGCATCGGGTGAAAGGGATATTTCTGTTGCTCCGCTACGCTTAATCTGGCGGATGAGATCTTTGTCGTTCTTGTCGGTGACAATGGAAATCTGAACTTTTTGCGGAATGGCACCTTCTTTTACCGTGTAGATTTCGCCATCATATCCATAGCATAATGTTCCATTGGAGGCGGCACTCAGGAAGCGTACCGGATGTTTGGTATGGTTGGTGATTTGTTTGGATGTATTACCGTCAATATCACGTTTGAAAATATTAAATGAGCCTTTTTCCTCACTTAAATAATAGAATGATTTATCATCTGAAGCCCAAACGGGAGTGCGGTCCTCACCATTGAAAGTAGTTTGTTTGCGAAAGGTACGGTTTCCATTCAGAGAACACAGCCAAATATCGCGGGTAATGGATGAAGTGTGATGTTTACGCCAAGGATCTTCATATCCTTTTTTGTCATGGTAGAGCAAAGTATTACCTGTGTGATTGATACTGATATCTTCCATCGGCATGGAAGAGAAGAGGGCAGGGCGTCCTCCTTCGGTATTAACTTCATATACTTGTTGGAATTGTCCGGAGGGGAATTGTGCGTCTTCTACAGTTGGCATTATATTGGCTAGAAACAGAATGTGTCCGGCGTCTTTATAAGCCACCGGTGTTTCATTACCCGAATGGGTGGTTAATCTTTTGGGGATACCTCCTTCCTTGTTTACCTCAAAAATATCCATACTTCCCATGCGGTCTGATGCGAAAGCAATTTTTTTTCCGTCAGGACTCCAGATAGGTTTGGTGTCGTGGGCAGGGTTGGTTGTAATCTGACTGGCCCTGCCTCCTGTAGAGGGTACTGTGTAGATGTCACCTTTATAGGTGAATGCGATGGTGGTTCCATCCGGAGAAATGGCACAATAACGCATCCATAATGGATTGTCCTGTGCATACGTGGAAATTGACAACAAAATTGCTGCCACACCTAGTAGCTGTCTTTTCATGTGGATAAAATGTTGTGGTTAATACTAAGTTATTTCTTCTTTTTCAGGAAATATCCTCTGATTCTTTGCATGATCTTGATACCGGTCCGTACTCCGTCATAAACGGCGATTCCTGTATTGATATGTTGCATAATGCCTTCTACGCCTCCTTTTTGTTCTACAGGCGCAAAAAGTTCATGTATGGTTTGTACCATTTCTTTTTTAGCTTGCTGTACTTCTTCCAACTTCTCAGCTTTTCGTTGTGCTATCACTTCCAAAGTGATGATGGGCGTTTTATTAGGAGTATTCTCTTTCATAATCAGTTGTCATTTAAAAGCAGGTTGGCAAGGAAATTTACCATAGGCTGGACAATCAGCCGTTTGCGGAATAAAACGATTAACAGAATCAGCAGAATAATGCATCCGGTAATGATTCCATAGCTAGCCATAAGCCCGCCTACATGAGGTTCGAGTACATAGGCCAATGTAAATGACAAGTAGAAAAGTGCGATAATACCTAATATCAATAATATAAAGACAAGGATGAGGGTTGATATCAGTATAGTAAGTTTTTCTACTAAATGTAATTTTACATAATCCTTTTGTAACTCTGCGTACTTTTTAAGCTCTGCCAGAAGTTGTTGCAGATTATCTATATTTTTATCGTTTGCAAACATGCGTGGAGTTTTGATTTAAAAATTATTGTCATTCCGGATCCAAGTCCGGAATGACAATACACTTTTGTGGGCGTTGCTTATTCTTTTACCTCGGCTGCAATTTCATCGACCAGATTTTCCATATCTGTGCGACTTAATTTGATACCTCTTTTACGTAAAGCATCAGCAATTTTGCTACGAGTGTCTTCTCCGCTTTCAGGAGCAAATAAAATACCTGCTGCTGCACCAACTACGGCTCCGCCTAGGAATGCAGCTAAAATACTTAATCCTTTCATAGTTTTTTTGTTTTTTGTACTTTACAAATCTAACAAATAAAACTGAATGTTGTTGTTTATTTTGTCTATTTTTGAATAGAAATTGGAGATTCTTCTCTGATTAACTAAATTTAACTCCATTCTTGATGTGAAAGCTGTTGATATATTGCTACTTTTGCACCAATATAATGGAATTAAACTAGAGTATTAATTTATAAAAGATTGAGTAATCATGAAAAAATTAGTTGTGTTGGGTATGGGATTGTGCGTAGCCTTGGCATTTTCCTCATGTAAATCTAGCGAAAGTGCTTACAAGAAGGCTTATGAAAAAGCAAAACAACAGGAATTGGCTGAAGCTCCTGCTGATCAGGTAGAAGCAACTCCGGTTGAAGCTGCTCCGGTAGTATCTGCCCCTGTGACAACTGCTCCTGTTGCCGGTCCGGTTCGCGAAGAGAAAGTAGAATTGGTTTCAGGTGACGGCTTAAAAGCATATAGCGTAGTATGTGGTAGCTTTGGTGTGAAAGCGAATGCAGAAGGTTTGAAACAATATTTGGATGGTCAAGGTTATAATGCCAAAGTGGTTTATAATGCTGAAAGAAATATGTATCGCGTTATAGCATCTTCATATGATGACCGTGCGCAGGCTACTCAGGCAAAGGAGGAGTTTAAGGCAAAATATCCTAACCGTGACGATTTCCAGAAGGCATGGTTACTATATAGAGTATATTAATGACTTCTTTTTGGTAAATTAAGAAGAAAATATAGTCTATTTTTCTTTATTAAAAGTGGCAACTGTGAAGTTGCCGCTTTTTTTTATAGCTTTGTCGGTTCTAAACAACAATAAAAACTAAGGGTATGAAATATTATGGCAGATTATCGGTCATTGCTCTTTTGGCTATAGCACCGCTGTATGGCTTTGCCCAGGAAAAGGTGGTGCCTATAAAATACGGAGATATGGATCAGTGGATAATCCGTAAGGTTCATGAGTCCGGTGTTATAGGCGGCAATACCAAACTTCTTTATGAGATAGGTCCTACAAAGGAAATAGATGGTAACAAACCTTATAAAAATATGGGAGGGTCTCCTTGGGGAACCTCTAATGTGATGGCTAAGGTAGTGGGCATTGTTAAAACAAATAATTCTGTTTATAGAGACAAACGGGACAATGGATATTGTGCTCGCCTGGAAACGCATATAGAGAGCGTCAAAGTATTGGGGATGGTGAATATTACTGTATTGGCAGCCGGATCCATTTATTTAGGTGATATGCTGGAGCCTATAACAGGAACTAAGAATGCTGAGAAGAACATGAACTGGGGAGTTCCTTTTACTCAACGTCCCAAAGCTGTCCGTTATGATTATAAGGTAAAGATGTCTGGTGAGAAAGATCGTATCCGGTTGACAGGTTTCAGCAAGAAAGGTCAGGTGGCAGGGCAGGATTGTGCGATAACTGTTTTCTTTTTGCAAAAACGTATGGAGGACGCTGAAGGAAATATTACGGCGAAGAGGGTAGGAACTATGGTGATGAAATATGATAAGGATTCGGATGGTTGGGTAAATGGTGCTACTTATGAAGTGCTGTATGGTGATATAACCAAGCATCCGTCTTATAATCATGAAACAATGGGGTTGAGAGAGAGGGATTATACTAGAAATAGTAAGGGAGAAAGTGTCTTGATTAAAGAAATAGGATGGGCGGAGGCCAATGAAAATCCTACGCACATGATACTGCAATTTTCGTCCAGTCATGGGGGGGCTTTTATCGGTTCTCCTGGAAATACACTTTGGGTTGACAATGTGAAGCTGGTCTATTGAGGATAGTAAATGCTTTTGTTTGTATAATGTTGCTTATATATTAGTCTGTGTCACTATACGATAGAATATTTTAAAATCGTCTTGAGCTTTTTTAAAAACAACAGGATGTATTTAAAAAAGCTCTTGTTCTTTTCTAAATACGTCCTGTTGTTTTTATGTATCAGTTTTTTGCTTGTATAGCCCGATATCTTGTTACAAGATTCGGTAAATACTACCTCAAGTTTCCAGAATTGTATAGCCAAGATCTGTAGATTCTTGTTATATGATTTATTTGCTGTTGCTGCTTATGTGATCAAAAAAGCAGTTGAAGAAAAAGAGGGAGCATCGTTTGTTACGATACTCCCTTCTTTAATCTATCAGAGTTTTATCAGGTATCAATGATTATTTTACTTCCAAGATAACTACGCGGTTCAAATAGTTCTTACCAAACATGTTATCTGTTCCACCCATAGCAACTTTTTCAAGCTGGCTTTCTTTTACGCCTTCTGCAACCAATGCATCGTAAACAGCCTGAGCACGTTTTTCAGACAAAGTCTGGTTGAATGAAGCAGATCCTGTAGCTTTATCAGCGAAACCTGCAATTTTGTACTTAGCGTTAGGATTAGCTTTGATTGCTTTAGCCATTAACTGTACATTAACCATACCTTCCGGACTGATCTTTGCTTTACCGATCTTGAAGAAGATAGCAACTTCTGCAGCGCTAGGAACTTCTTTAATCACTTCCTTAACTACTTCTTTCGGAACTTCGCGGATCACTTCCTTGATCACTTCTTTTTCTACTACACGGTCTTCAACTTTAGCAAACTTCTTGCCACCAAAGATGTAGCTGACACCAGCTGTCAACATACCTGTTCCTTCAGCTTTACGGTGGCTACTGATATTACCAAAGATAGAAGGAGCGATGGCGCCACGAGCTTCAACATCGATAGCCCAATATTTGTTAATGTTGAACTTCAAGCCTACACCGGCGGATGCACCAATACGTGCTCTTGCTTTGCTTTCACCTTCGGGAACCATTGTTCCATCATTCTTGATTGTTACGTTCTGTGACTTAGCTACGGAAAGCATAGGACCAGCAAAACCATATACTTCAAAAAAACGGCTAGGATTAGCACCTGCAAACAGAGTTGACAAGTTTACCATAGCGTCAATGTTAGCTCCTACGTAGTTCTTGTTGTGTTCGTAGTAACTGTTATCCAAACACAAGTGTTGTGTGATACCATTTACCTGACCACGTATCCCCCATGTGGGAGTAATTAACTTACCCAAAGAGATGCTGAAGTGAGGAGCTAGCTTATTGAAACCATCGTTTTCAATAGCGTGGATACCTCCACCTACACTGACAAAAATATTGTCACTCCATTTCGGAGTATAATAATTAGTATCTTGTGCCATAACCGTAGTTGCACAAGCTCCTGCCAACAAAAGTGACAGTGTTAAGAATTTATATTTCATTTTTATTATATTTTTTGGTGAATAACTGAACAAATAACCGATAGATGATTAATTATTATCTTCCACCTGCACCACCACCACCTGCGTTGCCGTTATCTCCATGACCGTGTCCGTGACCGTGATCAATAGATTCTGTAGTAGGTTCTGGAACAAATGTACCTACTTTTTCAATGATAACGCTAGGTATAGAATATGCTTTTCCGTCAACTGTTGTAGTAATAGTACAAGTTGTAGTTGTTGAAGTTGCTTTGGGAGATACAGTAAATATGCTTAATGCAGGAATAGAATAAGAACGTTCTATTGTTGTATTTTGAATTCCCGAATTATATGAATTCACTAAAGCGTTTAATACTTTGTTGACTTCAGCTGAAGACATATTTCTAGCAGAAGGAGCTATTGATTCAATATAGTTTTTCACTTCGTCTATATTCGTAATACGTTGTCCTGCTTTAACAGTGAGGCTCAAGTTTTTATCTATAGCTTTTTCCTCAGTGTTGGTGTAAGAAGTTACTTTCAAAGGTTCATCTACAATGATGGTAGTTTCAGGATCTTCTGTTATGACAGGATCTTTGGCAGCAGACAAATATGATTGCAAATAAATATTAGCAGGAATATAAGCATACTGTCCTTTAGCTAAAGCAGGAATAGAAACTGTTACTGAACCTGAAAAATAACCTTCTTTAGAAGCTTCATATGTTTTGGTTGTTGCAGCAATAGTACCATCAGAAGCGGCTGTAATAGTTTCAGTCTTTGATAAATCACTAATAATATTACCAGTAGCTAAATCATAAACAGTTACAACAACAGTTGCACTTGCATTAGGAAGTTCTACCGGTTCTACATTAAATTCTTCTTTTTCGCAGCTTGTAAACACTACTGTTGTTAAAGCCACTGCAGCTAATGCTAATTTAGCACCAATACCGCTCAAAAAACTTTTCTTTTTCATCTCAATAAAATTAAAAATTTAATAATTCTGATTTAATAAAATATGGATTAAAACTATTTTGTTGCATTATATTGTCACTTGCATTACTATATGGCATTTTATAATAATATTTTTCATTTCCTGCATTATATGTTATACCCGTACCCAATGAGGTAGAAACCCTTGGTATATATTTATGTCTTTTATATTTATAAGGTGGTAATGCGACGATGAATTTAAACCCTCCATTACTATTAGCATGTTCTGCTTTTACAGCGTAGAAACCTATACTGGCATAGCGGAAGTGTCTGATCATTTCAAATCTTACCCCTTTTTCTTTTAATAAATATTGTTCAGCTCTCAATTTAAACTGTGTATTATACCTTGGCCAATAAAAGTTTCCCCCTACAGACCAATAAGTAGTGTATTTATCATTATAGCGAAATTTAAAACCATGCCAATATCCGAATCCAACATAGCCAATTCTTCCTTCCAAAGAAAAACGTTCGTCTTTAAACGGATAAAACAAATTTAAATCTGCACCATATGTATTATAATCAAACATACCAATAGTTACTGTACTTTGTATATTATATGGTAATCTAAATTTTTGTGCTAATGTCAAATATCCTGGATGAATTTTTCCGGCTGTTTCTCCATATCCATCATTGTATACAGGAAATACAATCTGTCCGGTAAATTTCATTCCTGGCCAAAGCGACACCTCTACCGCCGGGCTAAACTCTAATAAAGCCTGATATATCTGTGTAATGATATAGTTCTTAAAGTATAGCTGCGGATATACCAATATATCTACTTTAAACAGCGAACTGTTCTTTTTCTTTTCTTTCTTCACCTTGTCCCAACTGTCACCTATATCATAACTGACTTTCCAATCTTCACCACTTACCACTGTTGTGTCACCGGCAAGAGGCTGATAGGTCAGTGAGACCTGAGGTATATTATAGTTGGTAACAATCAACTTACAAGATTTATCCTTGGGTAATCCCATTGACTGTATGATATCTACAGCCTTTCTAATACCCAACGCTTGAATTTTGTAAGCACTGTTTTCAACCACATAAACTCTTTCTTCAGGAGTATCTGTCCATCTTACATTTTCAAATCCCATTTTTACAAGACTATCTGTTGTTAATTCTCCTGTTGATTGACTGAAACTTTTTAATGGAATCATAACAAGCAACAATATAGCTATACAATACAACAAACATCTATATAAAACTCCTTTTGAAGAGCTCTTATTTTTCATTTTATAACAAATACTTGTTTCAATTTAACATTATGCGACCCTTACGTTAAGCCACATATTCGGTGCAAAAATAAGTACTATTTTTTAAATAGCAAATAAAATTAAACGAAATGAATCGTTTCTTTTGAAAAAACAGTTGAAAAAGCATATTTTAATCTTTATATATAAAATAGGTATGGAATAAATTTGTATTTTTGCAAACTATATGAGTAGAATATTAGCGATAGATTACGGTAAAAAGCGCACAGGTGTGGCTGTGACGGATGTTTTGCAAATTATTGCAAACGGGTTAACGACTGTCCCTACACACCAACTACTGGACTTTATTCTGAAATATGTGGAAAAAGAGCCTGTGGAACGCATCATTGTAGGGCATCCCAAGCAAATGAATAATCAAGAGTCGGAAAATATGCGTAATATTGTCCCTTTTGTCAATCAACTAAGGAAAAAATTACCGGATATACCGATAGAGTTTGTTGACGAGCGATTTACGTCCGTATTGGCCCACCAAGCCATGTTGGATGGAGGTTTGAAGAAAAAAGATAGGCAGAATAAAGCTTTAGTTGATGAAATCAGTGCTACGATAATCTTACAGTCCTATTTGGAGTCGAAGAAATATATTTAATAAATAAAAACAGATTAAGAAAAATGATATTACCTATTTATGTGTATGGACAACCGGTGTTGCGTAAAGAAGCAGAGGATATTACCCCGGATTACCCTAATTTGAAAGAGTTGATAGCAAATATGTTTGAAACCATGAATCGTGCAGATGGTGTGGGTCTGGCTGCTCCGCAAATTGGTTTGCCTATTCGTGTCGTAACTATTGATCTGGATGTGATGTCTGATGAATTGCCCGAATTTAAGGATTTCCGTCGGGCTTATATAAATCCTCATATTTTAGAAGTGGGTGGAGAAGAAGTCAGCATGGAAGAAGGTTGTTTGAGTTTGCCAGGTATCCATGAAACGGTGAAACGTCCGGACCGTATTCATGTGACTTATTTGGATGAGGAGCTGAAAGAACATGACGAGTGGGTGGAAGGCTATTTGGCAAGGGTCATGCAGCATGAATTTGATCATTTGGACGGAAAAATGTTCATTGATCATTTGTCTGCATTACGCAAACAGATGATTAAAGGAAAGCTGGGGGCCATGTTGAAGGGCAAGGCGCGTTGTTCCTATAAGGTCAAGACTATAAAATGATAACTCCGCGATTTTGATTTATGCGCCACAGGTGGCGCATTTGTGGGGAAAACCGTATTTTTATAAATACAAAATGATAAAACGGATACTCTATACATTATTAATAATGTTCCCTGTACTAGCTTCGGCACAGATAAATACGGACAGGGTGATGGCGATAGGGCGTAATGCGCTTTATTTTGAGGATTATGTCCTTTCGATTCAATATTTTAATCAGGTGATTAATGCAAAGCCTTATTTGTCTGATCCTTATTTCTATAGAGGTCTGGCGAAGATAAATTTGGATGATTTTCAGGGGGCGGAGAGTGACTGTTCAGAAGCTATTGAGCGGAATCCGTTTGTGGTAAGTGCTTATCAGGTACGTGGATTGGCACGGATCCAGCAGAATAATTTTGCGGGAGCTATAGAAGATTATACCAAGGCATTGGAGTTTGATCCTGAGAATATAGGGGTATGGCATAATATGGCCCTTTGCCGTATCAGGCAGGAAGATTATAAGGGGGCGAAGAATGATCTGGATAAGCTGATCGCTATTTCCCCCCGATATACAAAGGCCTATTTGATGCGTGGTGAGGTGGATTTGAAGCAGAAGGATACTTTGGCTGCCGAAAAAGACTTTGGTAAGGCGATTGAAATAGACCGTTATGATGCAGATACATGGGCCAGCCGTGCTATCCTTCGTCTGCAGCAACAGAGATATAAAGATGCGGAAGCTGATTTTGATCATGCCATCCGTCTGTCCACCCGGAATTCAGGTGTCTATATCAATCGTGCTTTGGCCCGTTACCATCAGAATAACCTGAGAGGAGCGATGAGTGACTATGATATTGCATTGGATATTGATCCCAATAATTTCATCGGCCATTATAACCGGGGCTTATTACGTGCACAAGTAGGCGATGACAACCGGGCTATTCAAGACTTTAATTTTGTTATCGAAATGGAGCCTGACAATATGATGGCTATTTTCAACCGTGGTCTGTTATTGGATCAGACAGGAGATTATAAAGGGGCAATTAAAGATTATTCTACGGTGATAAATGAATATCCCAATTTTTTGCTGGGCTATCAGTACAGAGCGCAGGCACGTAGGAAAATAGGGGATGTAAAAGGTGCTGATGCAGATGAATTCAAAGTGTTGAAAGCACAACTGGATAAACAGAACGGAGTAGATCCTAATAAGCAGACTGCCGATAATACAGAGAATAATAAAACCCGTAAGAAGTCCGACAAAAACATGAACAACTATCGTAAGATTGTGGTTGCCGACAACGAAGAGGGAGAAGAAAAATATAAGAGTGACTATCGTGGACGCGTGCAGGATAAGAATGTGAATATTGTTCCCCAGCCTATGTTCGTGCTTACCTATTATGAAAAGCACGATGATGTGAAACGACAGGTCAACTATTATAAGTTCATTGAAACATTGAATAATCAGAAAGTACTTCCCGGTCGTCTGATTATAACTAATGAGGAAGCTCCTCTGACGGAAGAACAAGCTACAAAACATTTTGCATCCATTGACGAACAGACTGCTGCTATTGTGGCTGATCCGAATGATGTGAACAAACGTTTTGCACGTTCATTGGACTTTTATCTGGTGCAGGATTTTGCAAGTGCCATTGAAGATTTGAATCAGGCTATTATTATTGAGGGTAATTTCTTTCCGGTTTATTTCAATCGTGCTTTAATCCGTTATAAGCAGCTGGAATACCAGAAGATGGAAAAAGAGTATGATTTGAAAGTCAATCCGGGAGAGAAGAGTGCTGTGAAAGCTGCGGACTATGAAATGGTAAAGCGCGATTTGGACAAGGTGATTGAGCTGGCTCCGGATTTTGTCTATGCTTATTATAATAGAGGTAATGTGCTTTCTATCTTGAAAGACTATCGTGCGGCAATTGTTGATTATGACAGAGCCATCCAGTTGGATCCTAAATTTGCGGATGCTTATTTCAATCGCGGCTTGACACATATTTTCTTGGGTAACAACAGGCAAGGTATACAGGACCTGAGTAAAGCAGGTGAGTTGGGACTTTTCTCTGCTTACAATATAATCAAACGCTTTACGGAACGAAAAGAATAACATTTTTTTGCTAAAAAGAGGATAAGTCAAAAAGATTTCGTTATTTTTGCATCCTCAAGAAAGAAAATAAATAGAAGATTATGATAAAGATAACATTCCCCGACGGCTCTGTTCGCGAATATAACGAAGGAGTTACTGGTCTGCAGATTGCAGAAAGTATCAGTTCACGGCTGGCGCAAGATGTTTTAGCTTGTGGCGTGAACGGTGAAACGATTGATTTATCTCGCCCTATCAATGAAGATGCAAACTTCGTTCTTTATAAATGGGAAGACGAACAGGGCAAACATGCTTTCTGGCACACTAGTGCCCACTTGCTGGCCGAAGCATTGCAAGAACTTTATCCAGGCATTCAGTTTGGTATCGGTCCGGCCATTGAAAACGGTTTTTACTATGATGTAGACCCGGGTGAAGCAATCATTAAGGAGGCAGATTTGCCAGCTATTGAGGCCAAGATGGCCGAGTTGGCTGCAAAGAAAGAAATATTGGTGCGTCAGAGCATTGCTAAAGAGGATGCGTTGAAGAAATTCGGTGAAAGAGGTGAGACTTATAAATGTGAATTGATCTCCGAACTGGAGGATGGACACATCACCACTTATACACAAGGTGCGTTTACCGACCTTTGCCGTGGTCCCCACTTGACCTCTACTGCTCCTATCAAAGCTATCAAGCTGCTTTCTGTGGCCGGTGCTTATTGGAGAGGGCAGGAAGACCGTAAGCAGATGACACGTATTTATGGTATAACTTTCCCGAAGAAGAAAATGCTGGACGAATATCTGGTAATGCTGGAAGAAGCCAAGAAACGCGACCATCGTAAGATAGGTAAGGAAATGGATTTGTTCATGTTTACCGATATGGTGGGCAAGGGACTTCCCATGTGGTTACCGAAAGGTACTGCCTTGCGTATCCGTTTGCAAGATTTCTTGCGCCGTATCCAGGCCCGTTATGATTATCAGGAAGTAATGTGTCCGCCTATTGGCAACAAGAACCTGTATATCACTTCCGGACACTACGCCAAGTATGGTAAGGACTCGTTCCAGCCTATTCATACACCCGAAGAAGGGGAAGAATATTTCCTGAAACCGATGAACTGTCCTCATCACTGTATGATTTATAAGAATTCTCCACGTTCTTATAAAGACCTGCCGTTGCGTATCGCGGAATTCGGAACCGTATGCCGCTACGAACAGAGTGGTGAATTGCACGGACTGACCCGTGTGCGCAGTTTTACGCAAGATGATGCTCACTTGTTCTGTCGTCCCGACCAAGTGAAGGAAGAATTCCTTCGCGTGATGGATATCATTAACATTGTGTTCAAGTCTATGAATTTTGAGAATGTGGAAGCTCAGATTTCTCTTCGTGACAAGGTGAACCGTGAAAAGTACATTGGTAGTGATGAGAATTGGGAAAAAGCCGAACAAGCCATTATTGAAGCTTGCGAAGAAAAAGGCCTGACTGCGAAAGTGGAATATGGTGAAGCTGCATTCTATGGACCTAAATTGGACTTTATGGTGAAAGACGCTATCGGCCGTCGCTGGCAATTGGGAACAATTCAGGTAGACTACAACTTGCCCGAACGATTCCAGTTGGAATATATGGGTTCAGATAACCAAAAGCATCGTCCGGTAATGATTCACCGTGCACCTTTCGGATCAATGGAACGTTTTGTTGCCGTATTGATTGAGCACACTGCCGGTAAATTCCCGCTGTGGCTGACTCCTGATCAGGTAGCTATTCTGCCTATTTCTGAGAAATTCAATGAGTATGCGGAAAAAGTGAAAGCAGAACTGAGAAAATTCGATGTTCGTGCTATTGTGGATGACCGTAATGAAAAAATCGGCCGTAAGATTCGTGACAACGAAATGAAGCGTATTCCTTATATGTTGATTGTAGGTGAGAAAGAAGCTGAAAACGGTGAAGTTGCAGTCCGCAAGCAGGGCGAAGGCGACAAAGGAACTATGAAAATAGAAGAATTCGGAAAAAATATTGCCGAAGAAGTTTCTAATATGATAAATAAATGGTAACTTTGCAGCCGTTTGCAAAAGAGCACATTGTTAAACCTTTATGTATTCTTTTGCGTTAAGATAAAGAAATACTAATTAAAATAAGAAGAAACAAACAGGAACTAAAAGTTTTTTAATGAAGAATGACAGTTTAAAAGGGCAACACAGAATCAATGAACAGATTCGTGCCAAAGAAGTCCGCATAGTGGGCGACGATGTAGAACCGGCAGTTTATCCGATAGCTCAAGCTTTAAAAATGGCTGAGGATCATGAGGCTGACCTAGTTGAAATTTCACCCAATGCTGTTCCTCCAGTTTGTAGAATTATTGATTATTCTAAATTTCTTTATCAATTAAAGAAACGTCAAAAGGAACAAAAGGCTAAACAGGTAAAAGTAAACGTAAAAGAAATCCGTTTCGGACCTCAAACAGATGATCATGACTACAACTTCAAGTTGAAACATGCCATCGGATTCTTGCAGGACGGAGACAAGGTGAAAGCATATGTGTTCTTTAAAGGTCGTTCCATTCTTTTCAAAGAACAAGGCGAAGTATTATTGCTTCGTTTTGCGAATGACTTGGAAGAATATGCAAAAGTAGAGCAGATGCCCTTGTTGGAAGGTAAGAGAATGACTATTTCTTTGGCTCCGAAGAAAGCGGGCTCTCCGAAGAAGGCAGAAATGGATACTGCTAAAAAGGAAAATCCGAAAAAGGCAGTAGAAGCAAAAGAATAAAAAAAGAGTGCGTAACGCGCCGGTATAGTGCGTTACCACCATTTGAATAATAATTTAAAATTAAAAACAAGATGCCAAAGATCAAGACTAACTCCGGTTCTAAAAAAAGATTCGTTCTTACCGGAACAGGTAAAATCAAAAGAAAGCACGCTTTTCACAGTCATATTTTGACTAAGAAGACTAAAAAGCAGAAAAGAAACCTTGTACACTCAGGTCTAGTAGCTAATGCTAACTTGGATCAAGTTAAGGAATTGCTTTGCATGAAGTAATCTAAAAACAACGAAAGCGTAAACGTATTATTTAAAGTATTAACCGAATGTCTTTAGCTTGAAGTTCACCGTGTGAAACAGTGACGCTAACATTCAAAAAGAATTAAAACTATGCCAAGATCAGTAAATCATGTTGCTTCTAGAGCAAGAAGAAAGAAAATTTTAGGTCTTACCAAAGGTTATTTTGGTGCAAGAAAGAATGTATGGACAGTAGCAAAAAACACTTGGGAAAAAGGTTTGACCTACGCATACCGTGACCGTAAGAACAAGAAACGTAACTTCCGCGCTTTGTGGATTCAGCGTATCAACGCTGCGGCTCGTCTGGAAGGAATGTCTTATTCTAAATTGATGGGTGCATTACACAAAGCTGGTATCGAAATCAACCGTAAGGTGTTAGCTGATTTAGCTATGAACCATCCGGAAGCATTCAAAGCAATTGTTGCTAAAGCAAAAGTAGCTTAATTCTTCTGTAAACGGTGATATAAAGATTTATTAAAAGAGCAATCTCTATGAGGTTGCTCTTTTTTATTGCGGATGCTTTGTGATGTTTCATTAAGAATTTGAAATAACAATAAGCAGAATTACAGAGAGTTATTTTCTTGCTTATTATTTTTAACAAACAAATCCTGCTATACTCTTGTTTATATCATAAAAAGGACGTATATTTGTCATACGGAAAGAGATGAAAAGCGAGCCGCATTAGTTGGATTGGGAAACTCATCAAACTAATCTGAAAACCGAGACATAGCTTCATCTTCCAATGGCGGGCCACGCCTTCGGGTAGCATTTATGCCGGTGGATTACAAAGGAGGAGAGCACTCAAAACCTGTCATTCGGAGTTTCATCGCATCACTGGTGCGGCTTCATTATAAGGCGATGTTAATTCAAGAGATTAGCATCGCTTCTTTTTTATAAAAATAATACGGATATGATATTTTATTTTTCAGGTACAGGTAATTCAGCTTGGGTGGCAAGGCAGCTGGCGGAAGGACAGAATGAGGAATTGTTCTCCATCGCTGTGGAAATAGATAAGAATAAGGAGTATAAACTAAGAGAAGGAGAAAAAGTAGGTTTTGTCTTCCCTGTGTATGCATGGGGACCTCCGGAGATTGTACTTCGTTTTATCCGTCGGTTGAAGATGACTAAGCCGGAATATCTTTTCTTTGTCTGTACTTGTGGAGATGATACGGGTCGGACTGCACAACTCTTTTCTTCTGCTGTTGCCCGGAAGGGATGGCGGTGTGCTGCCGGTTACTCGGTCACCATGCCGAATACTTATGTTTCTTTGCCAGGTTTTGATGTAGACGATGAAGATGTGGAAACCCGGAAAGTGCATAATGCTGTTGCCCGTGTACGCTTTATTAACGAGGAGATAGCATCAAGGGTTCAAACGAAACATTATAATTGCCATGAAGGTGCGCTTCCATTTACCAAATCCTATTTTTTGCGTCCGTTTTTCAATACTTTCCTGATGTCTCCTAAACCTTTTTATGCTACAGAGGCTTGTATTGCTTGTAAAAAATGTGAGAAAGCTTGTCCTGTGAATAATATAAAAGTGACGGATCGTCCTGTTTGGGGAGATAACTGTACCCAATGCCTTGCTTGTTATCATATTTGTCCGGTTCATGCTGTGGAATATGGAAAAGTTACTGCGAAGAAAGGACAATACAAAGGACGGCTGCTGAAAGACTTATAAGTGCGAGAAATGGTCTGTATTGGTTTTATATTCTAAAGAAGAAGATTCTATACATAGACATTAAGTTATCTATCCATTTGGAAGGTGTGTCGAAACCCTCATGAACTAAAAATCACCCTCGTTACAGAAGTTGAACTGCACTCCTAAAGTTTTGTGTCCAACTTTTAGGGTGCAGTTCAACTTCTGTAACGAGGG